>NZ_JBHUMI010000015.1:0-161501 GCF_042684965.1 Ornithinibacillus salinisoli | reverse complement strand
AGAAAATGGAGCCTATTTTATAATAAACTTGGTTAAATGCTACTTGTAAAAATTTTGAAATTGCGGTAGGTGTATTAGAGTTACTCAAAAACTTGAAAAAAGTATTTGACATTGTACGCTAGACCATTAAAAAAGTCAGTCCCCTCTATTGCTCTTGGGGACTGACTTTTGGGTTGGATATGCTATAAATTATCCTAATTTTGTACGTTTAGCGGCTTTTTCACGTTCATTCTTATTTAAGATTTTTTTACGTAAACGAATAGATTCTGGTGTTACTTCACAGTATTCATCATCACTTAAATATTGAAGTGCCTCTTCTAACGACATATTTCTTGATTTTCGGATCGTTACGGTTTGATCCTTAGTTGCTGAACGTACATTTGTTAAGTGCTTCTCTTTCGTAATATTAACCGTTAAATCATTATCACGATTATGCTCTCCCACGATCATTCCGGAATATACTTCTGTACCTGGTTCTACAAAAATAACTCCACGATCTTCTAATTGCATTATACCATACGTGGAGGCTTTTCCGTTTTCTAGTGATACAAGTACACCTTGACGACGTCCACCAACTTGACCTTTAATCAAAGGCTCATAAGCTTCGAATGTATGGTTAATTATTCCATAACCACGGGTTTGTGACATGAATTCTGTAGAATAACCGATTAAACCACGTGAAGGAACTTTAAACTCTAAACGAACTTGTCCGTTACCATGGTTTACCATATCAAGCATTTCGCCCTTACGTTCACCTAGGGATTCCATAACAGCACCAGTATATTCTTCTGGAACGTCTACTTGTACACGTTCAACCGGCTCACATGGAACACCATCAATTTCCTTAATGATAACCTGTGGTTTTGATAATTGTAACTCATATCCTTCACGACGCATATTTTCAATTAAGATCGATAGGTGAAGTTCACCACGTCCTGATACAATCCATGCATCTGGTGAATCAGTAGGGTCTACGCGTAAACTAACATCTGTCTCTAACTGCTTCATTAATCGTTCTTCAATTCTACGAGAAGTAATATATTTACCTTCTTTTCCTGCAAATGGACTGTTGTTAACTAGGAATGTCATTTGTAATGTTGGTTCATCAATTCTTAATATTGGTAAAGCTTCTGGATGATCTACAGGACATATAGTTTCCCCAACGTTTATATCATCTAAGCCAGAAATTGCAACTATATCTCCGGATACAGCTTCTTCAATTTCCATTCGCTTTAATCCAAAAAATCCAAATAGCTTACTAATTCGGAATGCCTTTTTCGTTCCATCTTTTTTAATTACCACTACTTGTTGTCCAACAGAAATCTTCCCTCGAACAACTCGACCAATTCCAACTCTACCTACATAATCATTATAGTCCAATAAAGTTATTTGGAATTGTAATGGTTCATCACTTGTGTCTGCAGGTGCTGGAATATGATCTAATATTGTCGTAAACACAGGATCCATTGTTTCTTCCTGTTCGTCTGGTTCATTCCCAGATGTTCCATTTAACGCAGAAGCATATACAACTGGGAACTCTAATTGTTCATCGTCCGCTCCAAGTTCGATAAATAAGTCTAGAACTTCATCGATAACTTCTGTTGGTCGTGCATTTGGACGGTCGATTTTATTTAAAATAACGATTGGTGTTAACTTTTGTTCTAATGCTTTTTTTAATACAAAACGCGTTTGCGGCATTGTTCCTTCATAAGCATCAACAACTAATGCTACACCATCAACCATTTTCATAATACGTTCTACTTCGCCACCAAAATCGGCGTGTCCTGGCGTATCTAAAATATTGATTCTCGTGTCGTTATAGTTAATTGCTGTGTTTTTTGCTAATATTGTTATGCCACGTTCACGTTCTATATCGTCCGAGTCCATCGCTCGCTCATCCACATGTTCGTTTTCACGAAACGTTCCAGAGTATTTTAATAACTGGTCCACTAGTGTTGTTTTGCCATGGTCTACATGGGCGATAATTGCGATATTACGAATATCTTCTCTTAATTGCATAAAAGTACGCTCCTCTGTCATCACGAAATGATTCAAACCATACAATTATATCATATACTTTCAAATCTGTCTTACCTATTTCACGCTTGTCCATTAAATTGTACGGTAAACTTCGCTCCACCGAGCTGAGATTTATCTACTTCAATCTTCCCACCCGACTGCTCTATGATCGCACGAGCAATTGCTAAACCTAAACCTGTTTCCCCATTCTTACCTTTCACAAATCGATGAAAAATATGTGGTATTAATTCATCTGCAATCCCTTCACCATCATCTTCAATTATGATTTGTGTGCTTTGACGAGATTTACTTGAAACGGTTATATTTATTTGAGATGTAGCGTGGCGTACAGCATTAAAGCTTAGATTTAACAATGCCTGTAATATCTTTTCTTCATCAACAAACAAGTTTACATCTTGATCAACTTGATGGTGTAAATCAAGTTTCTTTTCATTTACAACAGGTAATATTCGGTCCATGACCTGATCAATCAACTCTTTGGCATTCACTTTCTCTCGCTTATATACTGACTGTTCACTCTCTAATTTAGCTAGTAAAATCATCTCATTGATGATCTTTTTTAATCTATTTACTTCCTTAACCATTACCTCAAGCCCTTTTTCTTCATCCTTTTCGTCAAAGATATGTTCCTTAATCCCTTCAGCATACCCCTGAATAGTCATTAAAGGTGTTTTTAGCTCATGGCTTGCATTTTGAAAAAAGGTTTGCTGTGAATTAATATACCGTTGTAACTCATTCGCCATATCGTAAACACTCTGTGCTACTTCTTTAATTTCACCAGTTGCCTTTATCGGTTTCACTTCATCGAATTTACGTTTTTCAATCTGTTTTAACTGCTCTTTTAACCGAGATAGTGGAGTCACCAGTTTATTCGTTAAAAAATAACTTAATAATACAGTTACCAATGCCCCAACTAAAAATACGATAAACATTCGTTGAATAAAGTTGTGTTGCACAACTTGAATATCCTGTAATGGTGTTAATAATATTAATTCCATCCCTAAACTTTCGGGATAGAACATAATTCGAGAAGTTACAAATTTATCGTTTCCAAATTCCCAAAGCTCCTTATTTGCATCCGAAAAATCATTTGCCGTAAAAAAGCCACTTACTACTTTATTAGACATGGTAGAAAAAAGGACTGTATGTTGCCGACGATCGTATAAAAATAATTGCAAATCCTGTTCTTGTAAAAAGGCATTTATTTCTTGAATATCCTTTCTAGTCCCATATGTCTCGTTGAGCACATTAACTAGAATTTCACCTTTTTGTTCCAACTGCCTTTGTTCATCCTGGATAAGTAAATCCAATATTAATGAATATATAACATAGCCAGTAACCGCCATAATAATAAGTAAAAGCGCAGTAAAAGCTGCATTTAGTTGATATTGAAGTTTCATATGCATTATTCCTCTTTAATTCGTAATCGATAACCAAATCCCCAAACGGTTTCAATTGGCATTTCTGATATTTTCTTGCGAATTCGCTTCACTAAATCATCGACAGCTCGGTCACTGCCATAATAATCCTCTCCCCAAACCCTCACCAATAGTTCTTCCCGTGAAAAAGCACGATTAACATTTTCAGCAAATAAGAGGATCATATCAAATTCCTTCGTTGTTACATCTTGTTCGATTCCTTCCCAAAAAAGACGACGATCATTTTTATGAATCACCAATGACCCTACCTTTACTTTATCTTGTATTTCCTGCCCTGAGTTTTCTGAAAGGGTTCGCTTAAATAAACGTTTAACACGGGCAACTAGTTCTCTAGGGCTAAAAGGTTTGGTTAAGTAATCATCCCCACCTAATTCCAGACCAAGTATTTTATCAATTTCTTCATCCTTGGCAGAAATAATAATAATTGGAACATTACTTTCATTACGGATTTTCTTACAAAACTCATAGCCATCCATACCCGGAAGCATAATGTCTAATATCCACATGTCTGGACGATTGTCAGCCCATAGTTGCAGTCCTTTTTCAGCGGAGTCCAACACCGTTACATCAAATCCTTCCTTCTTCAAAAAGGCAGAAACAATATTTTGGATGTTTTCATCATCTTCAACAATCCCAATGTGATAGTTCATTTTTGTTACACCCTCTCCGATCTTTCATCATATTACCTCTATTTTAAACAAGCTAACCATGTTAGGACAATTAAATCGCTATTTTACACATTTATTCCACAAAAATTCCAAAAGTATCACAATAACGATGGATATACTATACGTAGACATAATATTAAGAAAGGGTGTCAATGTATGGAACAAAATGAAAATAAATCAATGGAAGAAAACCAAATAGATACTACAAATACAGAAGAGGAATCATACGATGCTGACCTTACAAAACCAGCTCAACCCCCAATGAAAAATACGAGAAAAAGTAACTCGAAACGAAGTGGGCTATTTTCTGGAATGATTGGTGGTATAATTTCGGCAGGTATCGTCACAGTACTTTTTACATCTAATGTTATTCCTATCGATACGAATGAAGACAGTTCAAATTCATTATCTGTTCAAGAGGAGAGAGACCCAGGCATCGTTACAACAATGTCTGTAGATAATGAAGAGATTACCTCCTCCAATATTGAAGAAGTATCGGAGGCTGTAGTTGGTGTAATCAACTTAAAAAGACAAAGCATCTGGACTACTAGTGAAGAAGCAGGTGCAGGTTCTGGGATTATTTATAAAAAAGAAGACGGAAAAGCCTATATTGTAACGAACCAACATGTCGTTGATGGAGCTGAAGAAGTAGAAATTGTCCTCTCAAATGACGAGCGATTGCCAGCAAAAGTATTAGGTAGTGATGAGCTATCAGATTTAGCAATACTTGAAGTTGACGGAGGTAAAATTAATAAAGTAGCAAACCTAGGATCTTCCAGCGATATAAAAATCGGTGAAACGGTTTTAGCCATCGGAAATCCTCTTGGTATGGAGTTTGCTAATTCATTAACAAAAGGTATTGTAAGTGGTTTGAATCGCTCTGTAAGTGTCGATACGAATAGTGATGGTGTGGCAGATTGGATAACGGAAGTGATTCAAACAGATGCAGCCATAAATCCTGGTAATAGCGGAGGTGCATTGGTTGATGCAGAAGGAAATGTAATTGGCATTAACTCTATGAAAGTTGCACGTCAGGAAGTAGAAGGGATTGGTTTTGCCATACCGATCGATTCCGCTTTACCTATAATGGAACAATTAGAAACCGATGGAGAAGTATCTAGACCATTTATTGGTATCAGTACAGCTTCCCTGAACCAAGTACCACCACAGTATCGGAGTAATATTGAATTACCTGAAGAAGTTGAAGAAGCTATGGTTATTGCTGATGTTGAACAAGGATCACCCGCTGATCAAGCTGGATTAAAACAATTCGATGTCATTACAAAAATCAATGGAGAAAATGTTACTTCCATACTTGAATTGCGAAAGTATATGTATTCTGAAACAGCTGTTGGGGATACTGTTATGCTAGAGATCTACCGCGATGGTGAGAAGCATGATATAGAACTAACATTAACTGATCGTGAAACCATTTAAAGAAGGAGGCTCCTCCTTCTTTTTTTATTTACTTATTTTTTCGAATTATACTGATTTTTATAGTATGATAAATAATATAAAAACTAAAAAGGAAGTGTAGTTTATGCATTGTACGAATTGCGGTCAAGAGACCGAAACAGGAAAGTTTTGTACTAACTGTGGAACACCATTAGCTAATGAGGAAACTGCTGCAGCTACAGATTCAACAGCAAGCGACACACAACAACCTGTTTCACAGCAAGATTCTACGGATCAAGAGCAAACAAATGAAACGGTAGGAAAAATAAAAGCTGCTGGGGCTAATTTTGGCCATTTTTTTATGACCTTACTTAAAAGTCCTAGTGCAGCAAAAAAAGCAAACAGTAATGATTTGATTTCAGCCATTATTACAATTGTACTTTTTTCATTACTTATAGCGTTAGCGGTTTACTTCATGATACAGTCGGTTTCTGGATACTTTATGGATGCTTCGTTTTTAGAACACTTTTTAGTACCATTGTTATCCTTCGCTGTTATGTTTGGAGTTGTTGCTACATTAACTTTTGCAGGATTTAAGTTATCTAAACTGGAATCATCCTTTACGGAAGTTTTAGCAAAGTATGGTGCTTACTTAGTTCCATTTATGACTTTGTTAGTAGTTGGTGCAATACTTGCCTTAATTAAACTACCAACATTACCCGGTGCTATCTTGCTAATTAGTATCCTTGGTCCAATATTATTAGCACCGACATTTATATTTTTCGACCAAAAAGAAGGTAGCGTCGATCGGATATTTGTAATTTTTGGTGTGTCTGTAGTTTCATTAGTGGTATTTTACTTAGTCGTTGGTTCTCTTATTGAATCTGTATTAGGAGCAATGTTTGGTGGATTGTTTGGTGGCTTTGGTTTTTAAAAGAGAAATACAAACATACTAAGAAGTGGGTAAGGTCATCGACGGATGATTTTACCCACTATTTTTCTTTTAGAGACTGGAACATAATTTAAACCTTCGACTCTACATACGAACGATTTTACGGTTGGATATTTAGAATGTAACTTTTTCAATGGTAAGACGTTAATTCATAGTTGATGTAAAATGCGCAGTAACTGCTATGTGACTTCCGCTCCGGGCAGTCGCTTTCCGCGGGCACGGCCTCAGCTTCCTCGGAAGCAAAAACCGCTTCCTGCGGGATCTTCGGACACGTGCTGTTCCCGCAGGAGTCGACTGCCCTCCGCTCCAATCACTGTAACCAAAATATCTAATGCAATTCATATGTAATAAACATTTAATGTGAAGAAATAAAGAGATATTTCACATATTCTAGCGGAAGAAATACACGTAGACTCCGGCGGGAGGAAAGGCATCGGTGAGACCCCGCAGAACGGAGTTCGAGGAGGCTCACCAGCCGCCCGCGGAAAGCGAAGTGTATTTCTGGAGCGAGATTTGGTGCAGTATATTTAATCCTAAATTTCACCACGTTTTTCATATTAAATTGCTTCGCAGTCTATATATGATAAGCAACAAAGTACGAAAACAACCCAAAAGAAAAATCCCAACTAATTCGGTTCCTACTTAAAGAATGAACATAGTTCGGATTTTTCTTTAACTAAAACACTTTTGTTCCTGTCTCGTCTTTCTGTTTTTAACCAAAAGCTTTTTCTAGACATTAGCGAAGGAAATATGCTGCAGTAGACAGATTGTCTGTTACAATACTTCTCCCCTCAGCCTTTACCGTTCCCTAGAACAACTTTGGGTATTACTTATAGCAATAGCTACCTCAATGCGAAAAAAGCCTAACCGAAAAACAAGTCAAAAATATTGCTGCCTGTAGAGCTTTTCTTATTATAAAACTCCGAATATCCACAATCGGTACAATATACAACAATGAATTGATTATTTTGAACATCAAACATTTTGGATAACCCTGTTCCAGTCATAGCTACCTCTTTTTTATCAGCGTTAGTACTTCCACATTTAATACAACCGTTTTGACTCATAAGTATCACTCTCCTTATTATGTAATACGAAATAATTAAAGAAAGGTTTCATTGAAAGAAATGTGCACAACTACATTCATTGTGCACATTTCCTCTAGTCATTTTCGTTATACTCTTCTGCATATTCTTCTTCATATTTATTATGATTCGGCGTAACACCGGTAAACCTTCCATGTTCATCGGCTGCCAGAAATTCTTCTATATTTTCAGCGCTACTTACAATTTCATCACTATTCGGATACATTTCATTATACTGATCTTGATCTCCATAAAAATCTGAAGCTGTTTCCGATGTCCCATAACTACTCACTTCTTGATAGGCATCTTCCGCGTCGTAACCAACTTGTTCTTCATTAGTTACCTCATCAGGATTAATATTGGGGCTAAAAACTCCTTCTTCAACAGGTCGATTGCTCTCAAAGGTATTATTATTAGCATGCTGTACACAGCGATCAGTTGTCGGTACTGCTTCTAAACGTTCAATCGGTATATCAACCCCGCACTTACTGCATATACCATATGTCCCATCTTCAATGGCATGTAGTGCTTCATTGATTTCTTCTAGTTCCTTTTCAGCATGCTCATTTAATGCGACATCTTTTTCTCGTTCAAACAATTCTGTACCTAAATCTGCTGGGTGATTATCATAACTCGAAAGTTCACTCATCGATTCTTTAACTAATTCGCGGTCATTTCCAAAGTGATCCTGAACATGATTAATTAATTCGTTCTGCCGAGCTAATAATGCATTTTTAAATTGATTCAATTGATCCCTTGAAATCATTTCATTAGCCTCCTTCAAAGCTAAACTGCCGTAAAAACTTGTTGAAAAAGGTTGCTAATTATACTATGTGTAAAAGCACTATTATGATTCTTTATTTTTGTATTCGAAGCATGTCAATATGTGGAATACCATCCTCCAAATATTCTTCTGATATTTGTTCAAATCCTAAAGATCCATAAAAATGACGCAAATAAACTTGCGCTTCGATTTTAATTTGCTCCATTTTCCATTCCGTTGTTATATAATCAATCGCTTTTTGCATTAATTCACGAGCATAGCCATAGCCACGAAATTTCTTCACAACCATTACCCTTCCAATGGAAGCTTCATTAGGATATTTTAATCCTTTAGGCATCATTCGCACCGTCGCAGCAATTTCATCATTAATTTTCAAATAATAGTGCATGGAGCCTTGATCATAATTATCCAATTCTGGATAAGGACATTCTTGCTCAACAACAAATACATCCACTCTAGCTTTTAAGAGTTCATACAATTCACCGTTTGGTATTTCATTGAATTCTTTTAAGCACCATTCCATCTTATAACACTCCTTTGCAGGATATTATATAATGAATGTCGAAGGGATATATAGTAATTTAGCTAAAAAGGGAGTTAACTTTATGATTACAAAACAATCTACAATTGGATTTATAGGAACTGGTGTAATGGGGAAAAGTATGGTTAGAAACCTTCTAAATGAAGGCTATAACGTAAATGTCTTTACACGAACGAAAGCAAAAGCATTAGATCTAATAGAGGATGGAGCACAATGGAAAAATACGGTATCTGAAGTTGCCCAGTATTCAGATGTCATTATCACCATTGTCGGCTATCCAATAGATGTGGAAGAAGTTTATTTTGGATTAGACGGTATTATTGAAAATGCCAAACCTGGATCATATGTTATCGATATGACAACATCTAAACCAACTTTAGCTATAGAGATTTTTGAAAAAGCAAAAACCCGTAAAATACATGCTCTTGATGCACCCGTATCAG
The DNA here is from genome assembly GCF_042684965.1 of Ornithinibacillus salinisoli. NCBI lineage: Bacteria > Bacillati > Bacillota > Bacilli > Caryophanales > Bacillaceae > Ornithinibacillus > Ornithinibacillus salinisoli. Next base: position 152,154 of record NZ_JBHUMI010000015.1, on the reverse strand, counting down.
GTGGAGACATCGGAGCTAGGAGCGGAACCCTCGCAATTATGGTAGGGGGAGAAAAAGCTGCATTTGATTCCATTCTTCCTATTTTTAACGTACTTGGTGAAAATATAATTTTACAAGGGAAGGCAGGTGCAGGACAACACACCAAACTTAGCAATCAAATAACCATTGCCTCTAATATGATTGGAGTTTGTGAAGCAATTATATATGCTAAGAAAGCAGGTTTAAACCCTGATCGTGTTCTAGACAGCATCACAACAGGAGCTGCTGGTAGTTTTTCCCTGTCAAAACTAGGACCTCGTATGATTGATGGTGACTTTGCACCTGGATTTTATGTGAAGCATTTTATTAAAGATATGACAATCGCACTTGAATCAGCTAAAGAGATGGGATTATCTACACCTGGTTTATCCTTATCTCTAGAGCTATACAAGGAATTAGCTGCAAGAGGTGAAGAGGATAGCGGAACCCAAGCACTTATAAAATTATTCCAGCAATAGGCTATTTTCTTTTATCCATTTCACGTTGTACAAGAAAAGCCAAATCATCATTTCCGAAGAGTTGTAAGACATTTAATACCGTTTGGTCTGGAATGTCTTCCGACTCTTTTTTAGAAACAGTCAATTCCATCGCCTCGGTTAGTGCTTGATTCTTAATCTGATTGGGATATGCTTCTACATACAACTCCACAGGGTCTATATCATGATTAATACACCACTGGGCATATACTAAAATCATTATTTTTTCATCGTTTTTATAACTTTCAATTACTCTTTCTTCCATCTCATTTTTATCCACTTTTAATCCCCCTATTTTTGAAACATAAAAACCCACATAAACGTTAATGCTTGTTGTAACTCCAATGATAAACCATTGTAATGATGTTCTTGAACGCCTTGTTTGTATACACCAATGCCATCGATATATGTAAAGTTCATTTCCATAGCAAGTTTACTAAACTCCCATGGCATCATTGAATTACTTATCGTGCTTTCACCATAAAGACGACGATAACCATTTGTTCTAGGACCCGCAGTTGGACCTAAAATACCGATACACAAGTAACCATCTTTCTTCAATACTCGTCTAAGTTCTTGTAATGAATTAGCTGGTACCTCCGTCCATTCCAACACATTGATAGCTAAAACACCATCATATCTTCCCGAATCAAAGGGTAGGTCATTAACATCTCCTTGTAAAAACGGTATATCAGCTAATTTTTCTGTTGCTTTAGCAATCATCTCACTTGAAATATCAACTCCAGTAACATGATAACCTGATTGTTGTAGTTTATAGGATCCGTATCCATCACCACAGCCAACATCAAGTATATCACTCCCTTTTGTTATGTGTTTTTCAAAAAAAGGTACGATCTCTTTTCTACTACCTTGATCCCACATGGTTGTACTACGCTCACTCCAAAATTCTGCTCGCCCATCCCATTGTTCTTTCGCTACCTGATGCCAATCAAAAGAAGTCATGTCTCAATCTCCTCCTTATGCAAAAAAAGACCTATCCCAGAAGAGATAAGCCTTTTTATCTTTTATTATCTATTTATTATAGACGAGTTACGTTAGCTGCTTGTGGTCCGCGGTTACCTTCAACGATTTCAAATTCAACGTCTTGACCTTCTTCAAGAGTTTTGAAACCTTCCGCTTGGATAGCTGAGAAATGTACGAATACATCGTCTCCGTCTTCGCGCTCGATGAAACCGAAACCTTTTTCTGCGTTAAACCATTTTACTTTACCAGTCATGTAAATGACCTCCTTATACAAATATCGTGCAAAGTATAATTGAATCATTAATACTATTACACCACTTGTTAAAGAGATCGTAAAGTATTACAAATTTCAATTTCCTTTTGCACTTTTAACTTTACCTTTTTACGAAAGAAAATGCAAGTAAATCACAATTTATTTTATAAAAAAGTGATTTTCCCAAAAACAAAAAAATATTTCTCCATATGTATTACTTATTGGTATATTGAAAATCCAACTTGTTTTTGTTAAAATGGATTCTTGCAAGATTATAAAAATGAATATCAACTACCAAACATTTATATCTTGCAAATATGAATGGATAGGTGGTAATCACAATGGAAAATTATCGAATTTTATTGTACTACAACTATGTGCATATTGAAGATCCAGAGGCATTTGCTGCACAACATCTTCAATTTTGTAAGGACCTAGAATTAAAAGGTAGAATTCTAGTGGCCGAAGAAGGCATCAACGGTACTGTTTCTGGTACGGTTGAACATACTAATAAATACATGGAAGCTATGCGTAATGATCCACGATTTGCTGACATGGTATTTAAAGTGGATGAACACGATGGACATGCATTTAAGAAAATGCACGTACGTCCTCGAAATGAATTAGTTACACTTCGTTTAGACGATGATATTAACCCTCATGAAACAACTGGGAAATATTTAGAACCAAAAGAATTTTATGAAGCATTACGGGATGAAGATACCATTGTCCTAGATGCTCGTAACGATTATGAATATGACCTCGGGCATTTCCGTGGCGCTATTCGTCCAGATATTAAAACTTTCCGCGATCTACCAAAATGGGTTGAAGAAAATAAACACCTCATTGAAGGGAAACGCATTTTAACGTATTGTACTGGTGGTATTCGTTGTGAGAAGTTCTCTGGTTGGTTAGTAAAAGAAGGATTTGAGGACGTTGCACAGCTTCACGGCGGTATTGTAACATATGGGAAAGATCCTCAAGTACAAGGGGAACTATGGGATGGAAAATGCTATGTATTCGATGAGCGAATTTCTGTACCTGTTAATCAAAAAGAACATGTTATCGTTGGAAAAGACTATTTTGACGGAGAGCCATGTGAACGCTATGTAAATTGTGCAAACCCTGAATGTAATAAACAAATACTCTGCTCAGAAGAAAATGAGCATAAATATATGCGTGGATGTACACATGAGTGTCGTGTAAGCCCACGAAGCCTTTATGTGAAAGAGCATGATCTATCACAAGAAGAAATTCAACGTAGATTAGACATTATTGCTGAAGAAGATAAAGTAAAACAAGAAGCATAAGTACTGGACGATCTTTTGTTCAGATTCAGAGGCTGCCGAAGTAGGCAGCCTCTTTATTATTACTTCACAACTAATACAGAACAATTTGCTTGATTTGTTACTTTATTACTCACACTTCCAAGAACTAACTTTTTCATACGACTTAATCCCCTGTTTCCTATGACGATAAGATCAAATTGGTTTTTCTCCGCATAATCACACAGCTCATTAGCAGGATTACCAGATAACACTTCGTAGTCTACATCAATTACTTTTGACACCCTCACCTTCGCATCTGCTATTACCTTATCTGGAATTGAATCCACCACTTCAGCATGTTCTATTTGTTTGGGTACTGGGCCTGGCCCGATATAAGTTTGCGATTGATATAGGTTTAGATCGTCTGTAGGAGTAGGTGAAGCACCGGGTGTCACAACGTTATTTCCAGATGAACGTTCGTGCACATAAACAACGGTTAAACGTGCCTTATTATTCTTCGCTAGGGTCTCAGCTGTTTTTAAAGCTTCCACACTATTATCAGATCCTTCAAATGCTACTAAAATACTTTCAAAACCACTCATACTGTACACTCCTTTTCATTCGAGTATTTGGATGTGTTAGTATGTATATAGACGATTTCCTACCATGTTAATCTTTCATTCCCATTACGAATACATTACGCTTGTAATGTATCCCCTAATATACGAATAAAGATCAGTGCATAACCAAGCAAATTAGAATGAATATTTTGACGCTTCATCTAAGAATCTGCTATGGTTAAAAAAAAGGAGGAAATACCTGTGAGCGTACATGATTACTCAGCAATTACTATAAATGGAGACATGAAACATTTATCGGATTATAAAGGAAAAGTAATTCTTATTGTGAACACGGCAAGTGAATGTGGTTTCACCCCACAGTTTACTGGTCTGCAGAAATTATATGATGACTATAATGATCAAGACTTTGAAATTTTAGGGTTTCCTTGTAATCAATTTGGCAATCAAGATCCAGGATCTAATGAGGATATCGGATCCTTTTGTCAAAAAAATTACGGTGTCACATTTCCAATGTTTCAAAAGGTAGATGTAAAAGGTGATCATGCACATCCGCTTTTTACATACTTAACGAGTGAAGCAAAGGGATTACTGACAAAGGAAATCAAATGGAACTTCACCAAATTTCTAGTAAGCAAGAATGGTGAGGTTTTAAATCGCTACGCCCCTCAAACGAAACCAGAGAATCTGAAAGAGGATATAGAGAAAGCACTACATACTTAAAAGCGTTGTGAGCAGAGACTCACAACGCTTTTTTTATAATATCTTCTCTAAGAAATCCCTTGCTCTTGTAGTTTTAGGATTCACGAAAAAATCTTTGGGACTTCCTTCTTCCATTAATTTACCGTCATCCAAAAATATAATGCGATCTGCCACTTCACGAGCAAAATTCATTTCATGTGTGACTACAACCATGGTCATCCCTGTACTGGCAAGGTCTTTCATCACATCCAATACTTCTTTTACCATCTCTGGATCAAGTGCAGATGTCGGTTCATCAAAAAGCATAACCTCTGGTTCCATAGCTAATGCACGAGCAATTGCTACTCGCTGTTTTTGCCCCCCAGATAAACGATTCGGGTAGGCAGCTTCTTTATCTGTTAGGCCGACTTTCGCTAATAATTTTTGACCAATCTTTACAGCTTCATCTTTTTTCCGCTTCTTCACTTTTATTGGTGCATAAGTAACATTTTCTAACACCGTCATATGCGGAAATAAATGAAAATGCTGAAACACCATACCAATATTCTTACGTATTTCCATCTTATTTACTTTGGAATTTGTTATTTCCTTATCATGAAACCACACTTCTCCTGATGTCGGGTGTTCCAACAAGTTTAAGCATCTTAAAAAAGTAGACTTACCAGAACCAGAAGGACCGATAACTGCTACTACTTCCCCTTGATCTATTGAAGTTGAGATTTTTTCAAGTACTGTATTCCGATCGAATTTTTTCGTTACATTCATTGCATTAATCACTGTATCGCATCCTCCTTTCCACCAGACTACCGATATTTGTAAGGATAAATATCATCACCCAATAAATAACTCCTGCAAATAACAAAGGTTCAAAGTTCCGGTATAAATCTGCACCTACAATTTGTGCTCGTCGCATTAGATCTAAATAGCCTATTGTGGAAACCAGTGCTGATTCTTTGGTTAAGGTAATAAATTCATTCATTAATGCCGGTAAAATATTTTTTAATGCTTGTGGCAATATAATGTTTATCATCATCGGTTTATATGGAACACCAAGTGCCTCTGCCGCTTCCGTTTGTCCTTTATCAACAGCCATAATTCCGGCACGAATAATCTCAGATACATAGGCAGCAGAATTCAGGCCAAATGCTAACACAGCAGATAAAAACTCCGATATATCATAGCCAGTTAATTGCGGAACAGCAAAGTATATAATCATCAATTGCAAAATTAATGGTGTTCCTCGAAAAATTGATGTATATGCATCTGCTCCCCATTTAAGAAATCGCTTTTTGGTAATTTTACATAATGCTAATAACGTTCCTAGCGCTAACCCTACTACAATTGATACACTAACAAATTTTAATGTAGCCCATATTCCTTCCAGTATAAAAGGAATATAAGGCACGATTTGGCTAAAGTCCAAATTCATGCCTTAACACCTCTCCTTCTAGTTGCCATCCTTATTCATAATCTGATAACCATTTATCTTTTAGTTCATCCATTGTTCCATTTGCTTTTAACTCTTCTAAAATGCCATTTACTTTTTCGACGAGGTCGCTACCTTTTGGAAAAGCAACTCCCATACCAGGTGAACTGGTTGTTGGGTCATCGAAACCAACAAAACCTTGTGAATCCATATAGCCCGTAGCCACTGTTTTATCCATATATCCTACATCAATACGATTGGAGTTGAGTTCTTGAATCAAAATACTTGCATCATCAACCTTCTTTACTTCAAATCCATATTCCTCACTTAAAAGATCTGCCCCTTCTTCTTGGATCGTTCCAAGCTGAACACCAACTATCTTTCCTTCTAAATCTTCCAAGCTATCAATTCCCGCCTCGGCTTTGGAGATCAGCATTTCACCGGAACGATGATATTCTGTTGAGAAATCAACGTTCTTACTTCGATCTTCCGTTGCACTCATACCAGCCATAACCATGTCCACGCGCTCAGCTTGCAGTGCTCCAACCAAACCATCAAAATTCATATCTTCAATTTCTAATTCATACCCTAATTCTTCGGCAATAATTTGCGCTATTTCAATATCAAATCCTTCAAAATTGCCTTCTGTGTCATATGACTCGAAAGGTGGAAAATCTGCTGATGTCGCCATTTTAAGGGTACCTTTTTCCTCTTGTTCTTGAGATGATGACGTGTCTTCACCTTCAGATCCACATGCAGCTAATATACTAATCATGAATACGATCATAAGTGCTTGAAACATAAAATTTTTCATCCTAAATCTCTCCTCATACTAATTTATTTTTAATAATACTTATACATTTTTATGTATAATAATTAATTACTTTGAAATTCATCTTTAATAGATTTAAATAAATCCAAATCTGTTAATATATCATAACCTGTACAAGCAAGTGCCAAAGCACCAGTAATTAACGTACGATGACCATCAGCAGTGATCGTTTGATCTGCAAATTCCTTGGTATGAGCTACTAATCCTGGTCTATTCAATCCTATATACGGATGAATTGCAGGAACTACATGACTAACATTCCCCATATCTATGGAACCGTAACTCTGCTTCGCTTGTAGTACTGGAAGGTTCGTAGATTTTTCCAGGTTGTTATTAAATGCTTTAGATAGTGCTTGATTAGTATGCATATCATCATAACTTAACTCATAATTAGAAATCTCTAGGGTTGCCCCTGTCATTATGGAAGCACCTTCCGCGATATTTTTTACTTTTTGTACGACTTGATTCAAATAAGATCGCTCTTTTGCACGAATATAGAATTGAGCAACAGCATAATCAGGAACAACATTGGCCGCCTGACCTCCTTCTGAAATAATTCCATGAATACGCACATCTGGTGGGAGGTGTTCGCGTAATGCATTTATTCCATTAAAAAGCTGGATAACACTATCTAATGCATTAATCCCTTTTTCAGGTGAAGCAGCAGCATGGGATGACTTACCGGAAAAGGCAAATTGAAGGGCATCCATTGCAAGTGATTCACCACTCTCATATGATTGATCACTAGGGTGAAGAATCATAGCTACATCGATATCATCAAAAATTCCTTGCTCGCTCATTGGTACCTTTGCTCCGTTAGTTTCTTCAGCAGGTGTACCTAAAACTATAATACTGCCTCCTATTTCATCAACAAGCTTACTAAGTGCCACACCTGCCCCTACGCTAATTGTCCCAATCAAGTTATGACCACAACCATGGCCAACACCTGGCAGCGCATCATATTCCGCTAAATAGGCAATCGTTGGACCTTGTTTTTCACTTTTATATTCCGCTTTAAAAGCTGTTGGTCTATTAACGACACCTATATCTACTTTAAAATCATGGTTCAGTAAGAAGTCTGTTAATACCTTCATGGATTGAAATTCTTGGTCTCCTAGCTCTGGAATTTCATAGAGATGATCACTCATCCCTATGAGCTGTGATTCTATCTTTTTAAGTTTAATGCTTAGTTGTTCATTCATATTTATTCACCTTTTTGTATATTTATTAATTTATGTGTATATTTATACCATGATATAGGTAAAAAGTGCAATAGTTTTTTTCATTTTTTATATGAATATTTTCCTGCTATCTCGTGATTGCGTTTTCAAAGTGAACGAAAAAAGTAAGGACGGGGTTACGTTATAAAGGTGGAAATGAAGGATGAGGGGATATAAAAAAGAGCTTGGCGTCGCCAAGCTCTTTCAAATAGGCTTTAATATGCTTTTGCCCAATAAACTAATTCCTTCGCTTCCTGACCACAGCATACACAAGTATCTGCTACACGCTCTTGTTCAAAAGGTATACAGCGTGAAGTTGCAGTTGTGTCTTCTTTGATTTTTTCTTCGCAAGCAACATCGCCACACCACATTGCTTTTATGAATCCACCTTGTTGATCAAGCGTTTGTTTAAACTGCTCCATATCCGTTGCTACGGAAGTCATTTCGTTACGATAAGCTAGTGCTTTATCGTATAAATTTTGCTGAACTTCTTCTAATAGAGCAGGTAAGCGTTCTTCTAAATCACTTAGCGCAACAAATTCCTTTTCTCCAGTATCACGTCGTACGAGGACTACTTGTTCTTTTTCAATATCTTTTGGTCCCATTTCAATTCGAACTGGGATTCCTTTCATTTCATACTCATTAAACTTCCAACCAGGCATTTTGTCACTGCCATCGATATCAACACGAACAAGTCCTTTTAATTGATCCCGTAAATCATACGCCTTATCCAATACGCCTTCTTTGTGCTGTGCAATTGGAACGATCATAGCCTGGGTAGGAGCAATTCGTGGTGGAACTACTAAGCCACGATTATCGCCGTGTACCATAATCAAGGCCCCCATTACACGTGTGGATAATCCCCAAGAAGTTTGATGTACATGTTGACTATCTCCGTTTTCATCTAGATACGTAATATTAAACGCTTCAGCAAAACCTGAACCAAAATGATGGGAAGTCCCAGATTGTAGCGCTTTTCCATCATGCATTAAGGCTTCAATTGTTAAAGTATATTTCGCACCAGCAAATTTTTCTTTGTCCGTTTTTCTGCCACGGTAAACTGGAATCGCCAAGTATTTTTCTACCAGATCTGCATATACTTCAAGCATTCTGTCTGTCTCATTTGCTGCGTCTTCATCCGTTGCATGTGCGGTATGTCCTTCCTGCCAATGGAATTCTGATGAGCGTAAGAACGGGCGTGTTGTTTTTTCCCAACGTACGACATTTCCCCATTGGTTATACAGCTTTGGTAAGTCTCGATAAGAGTGTATATTTTTAGAATAATATTCACAGAACAACACTTCCGACGTTGGGCGAACCGCAATACGTTCTTGTAATTCTTCTTCCCCACCATGTGTGACCCAAGCAACCTCTGGAGCAAATCCTTCCACATGATCTTTCTCTTTCTGAAGAAGGCTCTCTGGAATAAATAAAGGAAAGGCTACATTAGAATGCCCTGTATCTTTAATCATTTGGTCTAATTCATTACGTACATTTTCCCAAATTGCAAATCCATAAGGCTTAATAATCATGGTTCCTTTTACTTGACCGTAGTCAACTAATTCTGCTTGTTTTACGACATCGGTATACCACTGGGCAAAGTCATCTTCCATTGCCGTAATTTTTTCTACAAACTGCTTATTTTTCTTACCCAAAGCAAAACACCTCTTTATATAATTTTTTTATGAACACAAAAAATCCTCCATCCGAAAAGGGACCGAGGTCTGGTGGTACCACCCTTGTTTATAGCCTAGTTTCATAGGCTATACACTTTGCTTGATAACGGTTATGAACCGCGCGCATCTTTTCGGATGGCGAACTCCAAGGCAGGTTCTAATTCATGTCTTTGGAAAGTTTCAGCAAACCTTTCCTCTCTGTAAAAGACAAAACGAATTATACTAATCCTTTTCAACGTTTCCTTATATTAATTTTAAATATATAGGTCACAGATAGCAAAGTCAAGCGTTAAATTAAGCTTTTGTTTCATGTTTATAGCAATATATTGTTTTCCTGTCAAAATGCCATCTATAAGTTCGATTCCCTCCCTGCCATCACTTATAATTATAATTGAAAAATTGAAGTCATTTGAAACCATAGGGTATTTAGCTACGTATAAAGATTAGGAGGGTTTTTATGAGTGAATCTATATATTTTAATGATAACTTTTTTTCAGCAGGGGAAACAGAGATCTATAATGAAAAAAAGGAAAGAATCGGTCATTTGGATTTGAAAAGTGCTTTTTCTTCCAGTGTAGATATACTTGATACGGATGAAAATATCCATTTTCAAGGCTACTTCCCTTTTTTCTCCAATAAATGGAATATAATAGATGGCAATGAAAAAGAGCTTGGAATTCTTAGAGCACGATTTTCCTTATTTACAAAGGCATATGAATATGATGCGTATAATAGAGAAGTATTCAAAATTGAGTCTGAAGCTTTTTCTCGTGAGTATACAATCTTCAACCAAACCGGAGACACTGTATGCCATTTTAAAAAGGTGAATAACTTTTTGGAATCTCCTGCATTTCAATTAACAGACTTTACAGAGAGCATCTCCACTTTTGAATGGATAGCAGTTGTCATGGGAGTCAATGCCATACAAAAACGCAGAAACTCATCCGCAGCTTCCCATGGCGGAGCGTAATCTATACTATGAGGCTGGACAAAATGTTTTAATCAATAAAACATCCTAACTATGATTCAAAATTCTTCAATTAGAATTCGAACTAGTTTGGGTTCTTCTTTTGGGTTGTTTTCGTACTTTGTTGCTAATCATATATAGACTGCGAATTAACTTTTGTGTAGATTTACTTTGACAGTCTAATTCAATAGTGTGCTACAAAGCCACTCCGTCAAAATACTTCGCTGATGGTTATCTTCTGATTATGAATGGTGTTAGCCCATGCTATTAGTGCTTTGTGGTGTTCTTTATGATGGAACTGAACACATGCCATGAAATTGCAACGCACTATTCTAGCGGAAGAAATACACGTAGACTCCTTGAAAAAGAAAACCACTTTTTTTGCGTGCGATGTGTCGCTGACGTAGCGTTCCTTGTCCTGCGGGAGGAAAGGCATCGGTGAGACCCCACAGTGCGTAGCACGAGGAGGCTCACCAGCCGCCCGCGGAAAGCGAAGTGTATTTCTGTAGCGAGGTAAAGGCACCAACCAACATATTAAGTTACTTCGCATTTTCCATCAACTAAGAATTAAGGCCATACCGTTGACAAAATAACATTCTAAACTTCTAATCGTATAATCGTTCGTCATTAGATTCGAAGGTTTTAGTTATGTCTCAGCCACTACTCTATACTAAAAGCATGTAAATCATCCTTTACATGCTTTTACTTTTACATTATATGATTCCTTTTTGTTTCTCATTGCCGCATGATACGTAGGTCCGACAATATCTGTATAGGAGAATCCATAGGCAATAGCAGTTGTTACAAACTCCTTAGCTGACCGAACAGCATCTACAAGAGGTAAACCTTTCGATAAAAAAGCTGTAATTGCAGCTGAATAGGAGCATCCTGCACCACTCGTATTTACCGTATTGATACGAGGTGCTTCCAACATCGTTAATGTTTCTCCATCATACAGCACATCAATCGCAGGACCTTCTAGTCTTCCACCTTTAACTAAAACAGCCTGTGAACCCATCTGATGAAGATCGACTGCTGCTTGCTTAACTTCTTGAAGTGTCTTTATCGGCCGACCATTCAATAAAAGTGATGCTTCTGGCATATTTGGCGTGATAATAGTAGCCATTGGTAATATTGCTTCTTTTAACAAGGCGATAGCATCGTCAGCCAATAATTTGGAGTTCATCTTTCCGACCATAACGGGGTCAACTACAACATGCTGAACAGATGACTGTTCCATCAGGCTAGCGACAAGTGTGATGATCTCCTTTGAAAATAACATTCCTGTTTTTATCGCATCGATCCCTACTTGCTCCATCGCTGTTAGAAATTGAGCTTCAATTGCCTCTAAAGTTTGTAAATGGATATTTTTATTTGTTTTCGGATGTCTACCAACAATTGCAGTCACTACGCTCATGCCATAAACATCTAATTCCTGAAATGTTTTCAAATCTGCTTGTATACCCGCACTTCCGCCTGCAGCTGATCCAGCTATTGTCATTACTCTTGTAGGTAATTTCATATGAATATCCCTGCCAATCTAAAATATTACAACGATAAAAAACCAGATTATCATAATAAGTTGAATGAATATTTTAGCAAACGTACCTCCTAAAAATCCTAATAATGAACCAATTGATGCACGAATTGCTTCTTGTGATGAGCGTTTTTGCATCATTTCAATGACAAAAACAGCTAGAAAAGGAATGATAATTATGCCAAATGGTGGATATATAAAGGAACCAATAATTACTGCAATCGCAGCACCGCGTTCCCCCCATTTGCTACCACCGAACTTTTTCACAAAGTAACTGTTAGCGATGATATCTGCTACAATCAACACCACTGTAAATACGAACATAACAGTCCAGAATACAAAGTTGAGTTCGTTTCCATTAATAACAAAGTGATACAGAAGAAAGCCTACCCATAATACAAGTACGGAAGGAATTAATGGAAAAATTACTCCTATAAAACTTAATAAAAATAATATAATGATAACAATCCATATTGCGATATCCAGTTTAATTTCCTCCAATCGTTACTACTCTGTTTGTTTTTTAAACATACTAGAAAGCTTTTTTTCTTCTTTGTTCATTATTCTTTTGTAATTTTCTACATGTTTCATTATGCTAAGAACTGATAATAGTACTACAATCATCGTTGGCTCGATCCCAAAAAAATAATACGTTGAAATTAAAAATGAAAAATACATAAATAGAACACCAATGACTAGATAATCTGTAGCGATAGTAAATATCAAAAGTATGCCAATACCAATTACGGCTATTTTCCAATCAATTGCAAGTAAAACACCGACCAATGATGCAGTTCCCTTTCCACCACTAAATTTCATTGTAATAGGGTAATTATGTCCTATTATAATGAAAAATGCTGTAAGGTATACTAAAAGAGTTTGTGTTTCACCATAGATTCCATTTTCATTTAAAATATATAAAACGAGTAAAATTGCTGCAGTTGCTTTAAATATATCAATAAGTGCGACTAAAATTCCATATTTCCAGCCCAGCAAAATCGTGGTATTGGAAGCACCGGCATTTTTAACACCAGATTCTTTTATATCAATTCTTTTCATCTTCCCAACAACTTGGGAACCATGAATACATCCGAATATATAGCCAAGGAAACAAGCTATAATAAAATACATCCTTCCACCCCCTCATCATTATTATAACGTAATTAACAAACGAAAATAGTAATTTTAAAGAAATATATATCCAATCTCATGATGGAGTGATGAATTTGAAAATAATCAAAAACCTAATAACTACCATAGTAATTGTCTCCCTTTTTCTTGCTTTCATCTTATTTTTATATCAATTCTTAGGATATGATCGCTATTCATTCGAAGGGGAAGATGCATCGATGCCGACAGAGCTTCATCCCCTTATAGCTAAAAAAAAGGAGCAATTAATAAAGGAGGCAAAAAATCTAGAAATTACCGTTGTGATTACAGAATCGATTCGGACGATTGAACGTCAGGATGAGCTATATACGCTTGGCCGAACAAAGGAAGGAAATATTGTCACCTATGCTAAAGGCGGGGAGTCATATCATAATTACGGATTAGCAATCGACTTTGCCATTATGAAACATAAAGATGAATTAACTTGGGATATTAATTATGACGGTAATGAAAACGGAAGTTCCGACTGGTTTGAAGTAGCAGACATTGCCAAAGAACTTGGATTTGAGTGGGGTGGAGATTGGAGTAAATTCAAAGATTACCCTCATTTACAAATGACTTTTGATTTGAGTATTAAACAACTTCAACGAGGCATCCGTCCAAAGGAAGATCTTGATCATCATGATGCAAGATAATAGCATGTTGCATGATTTTTTACTAAACTAAAATTATCTCGAATTCAAACTATTTTCCCGATAAGGAGGTAAACGTATGGAAATAAAAGGTATACACCATGTATCTGCCATCACTGCAAACGCAAAAGAAAATTACCATTTCTATACCGAGGTTTTAGGAATGAGGTTAGTCAAAAAGACTGTGAATCAAGATGACACATCCGTTTATCATTTATTTTATGCAGATGAAGTTGGCAATCCTGGTACGGATCTTACTTTTTTTGAAATCCCAAATGCAGGTACGACATATCCAGGTATAAGTAGTATTTCCGGAACCTCGCTACGCGTTCCTAACGATGCTGCTTTATCTTACTGGCAGGAGCGTTTCGATAATAATGGCGTCGAACATCATGGCATATCCACTCAAGGAGATCGAAAAGTAATTCATTTCCGTGACCCAGAAAAACAACGATTGACGCTTATTTCCGATGAAAATAACCAAGGAGTACCCAGTGGGAAACCTTGGGCAAAAAGTAGGGCATCAATTGAACATGGCATAACTGGTCTTGGCCCTAGCAAGCTAACGGTTCAAAATCCTGATCCTACGGTGAAGGTATTAACCGATTTACTAACATTCACACAAACGGGAAGTTATCCTTCCTCAATAGAAGGGCAAGAGGACATATTAGTATTTTCTACAGGTGAAGGTGGAAATGGAGCTGAAATTCATCTAGAAGTAAGAAATGATTTACCTCGTGAAAGACCAGGACGTGGAAGCGTACATCACGTTGCTTTTCGTGTTGAAAATAAAGAAGAACTTGCGGAATGGCGCGACAGACTACGTCAAGCTAGAATTCCTAATTCTGGTTTAGTTGATCGTTTTTACTTTCAGTCACTCTATTTTCGAGAACCGAACGGAATTCTTTTTGAGCTAGCAACGGATGGACCAGGGTTCGCGACAGATGAGGATGTGGAACATTTAGGAGAATCTCTAGCACTACCGCCATTTTTTGAAGAGCAACGCACAGAAATTGAAGCCAAATTAAAACCATTAGACACAAAACAACCTTAAGGATTTATTCCAAACACTACGTCCTATCCGCAGGAGATGGACGTAGCTTTCTAGTAAAGCGGTCACTGCCATGAACGACCGTTTGGCTCTTTTTTCTCTTCATTCGGGCTTTCATCACTGCTATGAACGACCGTTTAGCTCTTTTTTCTGAAGCGCACCATCTTTTTAGTTTCTTCGCATTCTATATAATACGAAAACACAAAAAAAATCCTAACTAATTCGAATTCTATTTGAGAATTGAATGATAGTTAGGATTTTTCTTTGACTAGAACACTTTTGTCTCTGCCTCTTCTAAACGGAACTACTTAATTAACGATGCAATTTAATTTATTGTCAGGTTTATTCTCCAGGAAAAACAATTTGATTATCTTTCCTTACTTTTTCTGTCCACTTCGCTACATTTTTACTTCGATCCATCCACTTTTCAAAACTAGTTCTATCATTATTCTCTACCATTTGTATAAATGCGTTTATTTCGTAAACCATATCTAATCCAAGTTGAGATACTGCTAATTGTTCCTTATCCTTTGTAAATCGATTAAAGAATGTGATTTCATTGATTGGCGAAATGTGATCTACTGTTAATGTACCATCTTCTCCGTGAAATTCTGATGGAACGGTACCTTGGGCAATTTTTGAGCACATGATCGTAACATTAAAATCTTGATAGGTTAATACTAATGTTCCGCTTCCATCAATACCATTGGATAATCGGACTGGAAAGTAGTGTACTTCAGCTGGTGTACCAAATAAATCTATGGTCATACTTAATGGGTACACACCTAAATCCATCAATGCGCCACCAGCGTATTTTCCAGAGAATACATTCGGTGTGTTTCCTTCCTTAAAGGAATCATATTTTGATGAGTACTGGATATACTGCATGAAAACACTTCGAATTTTTCCAACTCGATCTAAGTTCCGTTCTAGTATTTGATAGTTAGGAGAATATAAATGTCGATACCCTTCAAACACAAAAACGTTGTGTTCATTTGCCTTTTCTTTAATTATCTGTACTTGCTTTTCTGTGTAGGCCATTGGCTTTTCAGAGAATACATGCTTTCCATGTTGTATGCACGTTAGCACATGTTCAAAGTGCAGGATATTTGGAGATGCTACATAAACAAAATCAGACTCATCATGAAGAATATCATCCAAATCCGTGTACCAATTTAAAGCACCATTCTTTGTTGCAAATCTTTCAGCAGCCTCTTCTGTTCTCGAATAAATGGACACAAGCTGTAACTCCCCTTGCTCTTTTGCTGCACGTATAAACATTTCTGTGATCCAGCTCGTACCTATTGTTGAAAACTTCATATTTACTTACTCCTTTGAATCCTCGTCTTTTGTTTGTTCATGCTGACTATCTTGCGGCAAAGGATCTATTGTATGTTTATACGCATAACCTTTGGACGTTGTAATAAGGGATAGTGTTAAGATCGCTAGAATAATTATGATTGCTAGTATGATGTAAAAGGTCATTTGTGTTGTCACTCCTCTTTAGTTTCTATTACGTATTATCCGGTACTTCAAATGGTTTAATCATTCCATAGACAGCTTCTAAATAGGGTACATCTATTCCCTTTGCTTTAGCTAATCGTACAGCACCACCATGTAAATGTTCTAATTCAAGTACTAATCCTTTTCGTCTATCCTGGTGCATCGATGAAGTACCTTCTTCCGGAATATTCATCAACTGTGATTTTGCCACTTCAATATCTTTATCAGTAACGTGTACATGATACGCATTTGAAATGTACTTCATTTCTTGCAAAATCATTTCAGCAATGCGAAATGTTGCTGGATTGGAACGAACAGGACCGATTGCTAAATTAGTTGCAGTCGTAATTCCAGAAAAAGCATTAATAAACATATACTTTTTCCAAAGCTCATGTAAGATATCCTTACTGTTTACAACATCTATATTTGCATTTGAGGTTAGCTCCTCCAATTGATTGCAAATAATAGTTTGTGTTGGTTCCAATGCTCCAAAGACTAATTGATGGAAATTACTATTATGTTCCACATGTCCATGATCATTTAGTGTTGCCATAATAAAGGACAAACCACCAATTACAAAATCTTTCCCTAGCTCTGCTTGTAATATGGAGATATGTTCTATTCCATTTAAAACCGGTAAAACATGAGCACCTTTTTTCTTTAATTCTTTTAAACTTTCCAATGTACCTTCTAAATGGTATCCTTTCACACTTAAAAATACGAGATCAACAGAATCAATTTCTGCTACATCTGTTACAATTTTGGGGTCGTTGAATGTATAATTTCCTGTTGCGCTGTTTATCGTTACTCCGTTGTCTTGTATCTGCTTTGCTCTATTCTCCCGTACTAAAAACGTGACATCAGCACCTGCTTCCTCAAAACGAGCACCAAAATATGCACCAAGTGCACCAGCACCAATTACAACTATCTTCATACAAAAACCTCCCTCAATGTTTATATTGATATCGTACTTGTTTCCATTCTTAATGTCTAATATATAAGACAATGTTATTTGGCATATTTTGATGATTTAAAAGGATATTAAACTATGCTAGAGGATATTTCCGTAAAAATGAGAGATGTACAACTCATCCATTTATATGCAATTTAATTTAAAATTATCAAAATATACTGCGTTTGAACTCAATCCCGGATACCGCTAACATTAAAGTATAGCTGTTTGAAACATGATTTAAAGTCATGGAATGGAGTTCTTTGGATATGTTGTGGTGATTTATTCCTAGTAACTAAGTCACCACCTTTCAAATTGGGCAGCGTTATTTAGCGAACTGAAAGGTTTCAAACAGGGGTAAATACTTACTTTTAGTTAGTATTGGCATCTTAGCCAATGTATTAAAAAATATTAGGAGGTCATTTAGTTTATGAAGAAGTTATTATTAGCTTCCTTACTATTCTTCTCTTTCATTCTACTAGCTGCATGTGGGGATGACACTAGTGGTGATGGTGGAGATGATAGTTTACTAGCACAACTGCAAGAAGAGGGTAAGGTAACTATTGGTTTTGCGAATGAAGAACCTTATGCTTACGAAGAAGATGGCGAGCTTAAAGGGGCAGCTGTAGACATTGCAAAGGCTGTATTTGCAGAGCTCGGAGTTGATGAAATGGATTCTCAGCTCTCTGAATTCAGTCAGTTAATTTCCGGATTACAAGCGAAGCAATTCGATGTTATTACTGCAGGGATGGCAATTATGCCAGATCGTTGCGAGAACGTTACATTCGGTGAACCTGAAATGACATATGGTGAAGGTCTAATCGTACAAAAAGGTAACCCGCTTGGATTGGAAAGCTATAAAGATATTGCAGAAAACCCAGATGTTACGGTATCTGTTATGTCAGGAGCAATGGAAAATGATTATCTTCAAGATGAAGGCGTAGATCCAAGTCAAATTCAATCTGCTAATGATATTCCGGCAACATTTGCTGCTGTGGAATCCGGCCGTGCGGATGCAACTACTGGTACAGAAATGACAGTTAAAATGGCATTAGAATCTGCAGGAACGGACGCACTAGAGTTTGTGGAAACATTTGAACAGCCTGACGTGGAAGGTATTCCAAGCTATGGTGCAGCAGCATTCCATCCAGATGAACAAGAATTAGTAGATGCTTATAATGAAAAGCTTGCTGAACTTAAAGCAGATGGTACAGTTGCTGAACTACTAGAAGCGAATGGATTCAGTGGAGAAATGAATATGGTTCCAGATGATATTACAACAGAACAAATTTGTAACGGTGAAGTATAAGAAAAAACCATTATTGTCTACTTAGAGAACATATTACAATCAAGACTCCATAGGGTTATGCTCCCTCGCCCAGGGGGTCTAACCCTATTTTTTTATGAAAATATATCTATCTAAAGGAGTGATTACCATTAGTGCGATAGCAGACGTTTTTCCCGTCCTTATGCGCGGGATTGAAATAACTATTACTGTACTTATTTTATCTGCTATATTTGGGTATCTATTTGCATTTATTGCTGGATTATGTCGGCTTTCTACAAATCCCATTCTTCGGGGTTTTACAAGCTTTTATGTAGAAATTTTCCGTGGTACTTCATTAATTGTTCAATTATTTTGGTTATATTATGCTATTCCCATGTTATTTGGATTGGACTTAGATAATAATCTATTAGCTGGTATTTTAGCCATCTCCCTGAATTATGGTGCATATATGTCTGAGATAGTGCGAGGATCTATATTAGCTGTTTCGAAAGGGCAAACAGAAGCCGCAACTGCCCTTAATATGTCCCGGTTTCAGCGAATGCGACTTGTTATTTTTCCTCAAGCAGTTCGTATGATGCTTCCGGAATTCGGTAATTACCTCATTCAAATGCTTAAAGCAACATCACTCGTTTCCCTAATCGGAATGCAAGATATTTTATATCATGGAAATATCTTAAGAAGTTCTGATTTATCAGCAGCACCAACTGTTTATTTATTATTACTAGTCTTCTACTTTATTATGGCTTTACCACTAATTTTCTTAAACCGCAAAGCAGAGGACATATCGAAGAAAGGGGTGGCTAGCCAATGAATTGGAGATGGGATGTTTTCTTGGATGCCCTCCCGTATGTATTACAAGGTATTGGTGTAACGATTGGATTAACCTTTGCATGTTATCTATTTGCACTAATATTCGGTTTCGGTTGGACGTTTTTAAGACGAGTACCAATTAAGCCGATTAATTGGTTAATCACATGGATTATGGAGTTTATTCGCTCCACACCACCTCTTATACAATTATTTTTCATTTTCTATGCATGGCCAATGGTCCCAGTGATAGGTGTAACATTAGATCCATTCATTTGTGCGATATTAGGACTTGGAATTCATTTTAGTACGTACATCGGTGAAGTTTATCGATCAGGTATCGAAGGTGTAGAAAAAGGACAATGGGAAGCTTCAACAGCATTAAACTTCTCTACTACACAAAAATGGATAAAAGTTATATTGCCGCAAGCACTTCCACCGACTATTCCGATGCTAGGAAACTATTTAATCATTATGTTTAAAGAAGTTCCATTAACATCAACAATTGGTGTAGTAGGAATCTTGCATATGGCAGAGAGCTATGGATCAGTCAATTTTAGATTTTTAGAAGCTTATACAATTGTAGCGCTTATTTTCTTAGCATTGAGCTATCCTTCTGCTATACTAATTAATAAGCTTGAGAAGAAAATGAATCGTCGTTTTGATAAGAAAGCAGCACTTAACACGATGAATGAAAGTAAAGGAGCGGTGTCGTAATGTCAGAAACTACTATGACGAATGAACGTACAACCGAATCAATTAGTAATAATAATGATGCAATCGTAAGTTATAAAAATATAACCAAATCATTTGGTGAAGTAGAAGTACTAAAAGGCATTGATCTAGATATTAAACCAGCGGAAAAGGTTGCGCTTATCGGTCCAAGTGGCTCTGGTAAGACTACCATCATCCGTATGCTCATGACACTAGAACAGCCTACATCTGGTGAAATTATTGTCGATGGTAAAAACTTATGGCATATGGAGAAAAACGGTGAGCTTGTACCAGCAAACGAAAAACATTTGCGAGAAGTACGCGGAGACATCGGGATGGTATTCCAACACTTTAACTTATTTCCTCATATGACGATATTAGAAAATTGCATGACTGCACCAGTACATGTACAAAAAGAAGATAAAGCTAGCGCAAAAAAGCGTTCGATCGAAATGCTTGAAAAAGTTGGCCTTGGCGATAAGTTAGATAACTACCCTAGCCAATTATCTGGTGGACAAAAGCAACGTGTAGCCATGGCTCGAGCACTTGTTATGCGACCAAAAATCATGTTATTTGATGAGGTAACATCTGCTCTTGACCCAGAATTAGTTGGTGAAGTACTTGAGGTTATTCGTGACATCGCTAAAGAAGGCGAAATGGCGATGGTGCTTGTTACACACGAAATGGAGTTTGCCTTAGATATTGCTGATCGCGTTATTTTTCTCGATGATGGTGTTATTGCGGAACAAGGTAGACCTAGTGAAGTTCTAGAGCATTCCAATAACGAACGACTACAGCAATTTTTACACAGATTTAGATCTTAGATGATGGATGTAATAGTAAGATAAAGCATGGATGCCTTATTCGGCATCCATGCTTTTTTGTTGGAGGCAAGGTATACTCTGCATTAACTCTTACAGCAAAAAAGCTATGAACTCTACTGAGCCCATAGCTTTAACTATATTTATAAATCTTCACCAATAATCCTAACTTCTCGCTCCAACTGTACATCGAATTTTTCTTTCACCGTTGCTTGAACATGCCGAATTAAATCGATGTATTCAGTAGCTGTCGCTTCGTCTTTATTAACAATAAAACCGGCATGCTTTAATGAAACTTGTGCCCCACCGATTTGTTGTCCTTGTAAGCCACTATCTTGTATTAGCTTGCCAGCAAAATATCCTGGTGGTCGTTTGAACACACTTCCACATGATGGATATTCTAGCGGTTGTTTGGATTCACGTTTAAAGGTTAAATCATCCATTACTGCTTTAATTTCATCATATGCTCCTTCTCTTAACGAAAAAGTAGCTTCTAATACGATATATCCTTTATTTGGAATATTGCTGGAGCGATACTCCAAATCCAATTCATCTGCAGAAAGTGTAAGTAAGTTACCTTCAGGATCCACAACCGTTGTGCTTTCTAACACATCTTTAATTTCCCCTCCATAGGCTCCTGCATTCATGTACAACGCTCCACCTACAGAACCTGGAATTCCACAAGCAAATTCTAGACCAGTTAGTGTTTCTTCGAGAGCTGCTCTTGAGACGTCAATAATTCGCGCTCCACTTTGTGCAACAATCTTTGTTTCATTAATTTGAATGGAAGTTAATTTGTTTAAATTCATGACAATACCACGAATTCCTCCATCCTTAACGATTAAATTAGAACCGTTACCCAATAAGGTAAACCTAATATCTTCATTATTTGCAAGTTGAACAATTTCTTGTACTTGTTGATAAGTTTCTGGAGTAACAAGAAAGTCAGCCTTACCACCAAGACGAGTATACGTATGGTTTTTTAATGGTTCATCCACCATTACGTTATTTGGTGATATGATACTAACTAACTTTTCGTACATCTGATGATTTGCCACTTAAAATCATTCCTTTACAGTCCAAGTAAATATTTGACCATCTGTTCTATTGTAAGTCATATCGCCCATTCTTGTCACTAATTTAATAGGTTCCATTTCATTACATCAAATGGAACCTTTCAGGAAGTAATTCGCCTACTCTATTTATATGTTTGTTCTGCTAAAGGTTTACTTACCACATTTTTATCCCATGTCTTTTGTTTCAGAATAAACCTTGTAAAATAAACTGCAATAAGAATCAGTAATAATTTTAACCATAAGTACGTTAAAACAATCACAATCGTAAATAGCATGGAAACCCACAAGCACGTAACCCCTATAACTTTTGCCTTAAGTGGAATCCCTTTTCCTTCACGATAATTTCTAATGTATGGACCAAAATGTTTATTGGTAATTAACCAATGATATAAACGCTCTGAACTCCGAATATAACAGGCCGCAGCCAATAACAATAATGGAGTTGTCGGTATGAGGGGCAGAAATATGCCGACAATACCGACGAGTAAGGAGATTGAACCACTACTTATGAGAACGATCTTTTTAACATAATGCATCCCTATCACCGACTGTATAAGAGTTTATTGCTATTATTATACCAATAAATAAGGTACTATCTTTTCAATAGATCCGACATTTATTTGACAGTTTGCCTAAGTTACTACGACATTGAGCAAAGTCATCCATAACAAAAAACATCTCCCCTATTTGAAGGGAGATGTTTTTTGCGTTACATTAAATCAATGTTTCTATTTCTGCTTGTTCCTTTAATTCATCGATTTTTGCTTGAAGTAGCTCATTTTGTTTTTGCTTAGTCAAGTTTTGTTTTAAAACAGTCTTTGCTTCTTCAAACGACATAATATCTTCATTCTCTTCTTTTAGTTGATCATACGTATCTTTAATTTCTTCATCAGAAATCTCATCAACTTGTAATTCTTGTTCCATATATTTATTTAACATTAACGTAAAACCAATTTGATCTTTGAACTCATCTTCTGTTATTTGCACCTGTTCCAAGTAAGCTGAAAATTCATCTCCATTTTCTTCTTTGTATACATCTAGCTCATTTTGTACCTCTTCGTCTGTTACTTCTACACCTTTATCTTCCGCTTCTTGCTTAATTAATTCTTGAGCAATTAACTCATTAATTGTTTGTTCTTTTAACGCTTCTTGGTCACTTACATCCATCCCATAATTAGCCGCGTTTAGTTTTGTTTGTAAGTAAACCGGGTTATATTGATCACCTGTTACTTCGGTTCCGTTGATCGTAGCAACCACTTCATCTTCTGCCACTTTCTCGTCCTCTGTTACGTCAACCTCTTGTCCTGCTTGTTCATCTGTTTTCTGATCCTTACCTTCTGTCTCTTCTTCTGTATCTTTATCATCGCCACAAGCAACTAGAAATGTAGCTAGTCCAACTGCTAACATTAGCATGATTAACTTTTTCATTTGTTAGAACCTCATTTCTAAAATAGTGTATACCAATTCAAACATACTTTTGGGGTGCAAATCAAGTGATATTAAAATCGATAAGGACCTCCAACACGCTCACCATGGGGTTTTTAGCCTACATTAACAATTGCATAACAATTCAATCGTATTTTTCCTTACTTTTGCCACAAAAAAAGACAATCCTTCAATGAATTGTCTTTTTTTATAATAATTTATTTTTCAATAATTATTTTACTGTATCGTCTATTTCATTAATCATTTCTGCTACAGACGTTAGTCCACCACCTGATAAATACCAAAAATCTGGGTTTAAGTAGTGAATTTGGTCATTTTGATATGCTTTTGTATTTTCCATCAATGTATTCTCTACAATCTGTTGAGCTGAAGTTTCTCCACCAACTACAGCACTTCTGTCTACTACATACAGTAAGTCCGGATCTTCTTCTTTAACATATTCAAATGTTACGTTCATACCGTGTGTAGAAGCTTCAATTCCTTCATCAACAGCAGGAACTCCAAATACATCATGAATTAATCCAAATCTAGATTTTGGTCCATATGCACTAATCTTATCATCATTAGCTAGAATGATCAGTGCATTTTCACCAGAAGACGATGCTTTTTCGTTTAAGTTCGTAATTGCTTCTTCAATTGTAGTCAATTCTTCCTTGACCTCATCCTGTTTATCAAATATTTCTCCTACAATCTCCATATTTTCTTTAAAGGAATCCATGTATCTTGTTGTATCTACACCTAAATGTATCGTAGGCGCGATTTCTGTTAACTGATCGTACAATGTTGCTTGACGCCCAGATATGATAATAACATCTGGATCAATCTCTGATATTTTTTCAAAATCTGGTTCCTTTAAGCTACCAATGTTTTCATATTCATCACTTGAATACTTCTCTAAATATGCTGGAATCGTACCAGATTGAGCAACACCTGCTACTTCAACTCCTAATTTATCTAAAGTATCTAAAATACCAAAATCAAAAACAACAACTGTTTCTGGATTTTTAGGTACCTCTGTTTCATCAAGTTCATGTTTTACGGTAATCATTTCCTCTGAATCAGAATTTGTGCCTTCACTACCTGCAGCTGATCCACAAGCTGCTATTACGGTAAGTAATAAACCCATAATTAAAATGAATGATATTTTTTTCATATATGGCTAAACTCCTTTTTCTCATTTTTATATACCTTTAAAACTGTTGTATTCCTACTGGATTCAATAGAAGTAATACTCCATTTCCCCAAAAAATGTTACCATCGCTTTACTATAGATCCATCCCAACTTATTGAGCGCTCTAAATAGGTTGGGATTACGTATGAAGTAAAAACAAGCAATTCCATTTACCAAAAATGCCTTATAAGGTAAACTGTAAGTAAGTAGTGTTCCTTTATAATGTGTTTGGCACGTCTGCCACTCATTATAAGGGATTTTTTTATGGCAATTTTTTTGAGGATTTTGAAGTACTACCACTATTCAAACGTAAGACAACACTTAGTTCTTTATTAAAAGTAAACACATATTCGTTTATCATCGATATGTTGAATATCAATATCCATGTCATATATATCTTTTAGTACACATTGATCAATAACATCACAAGTACGTCCCTGTTTTACAATTTTCCCATCTTTTAATGCAACAATATGGTCGGAATAACATGATGCAAAATTGATATCATGAATTACGATAAGAATTGTCTTGCCTAATTCGTCTACTAATCTACGCAACGTTTTCATAATTTGAACGGAATGTCGCATATCCAAATTATTTAATGGTTCATCAAGTAAAATATATTCTGTGTCTTGTGCTAATACCATACCAATATGAGCTCTTTGTCGCTGTCCACCACTAAGTTCATCTAAATATTTATCCTGAATGTTTCCTAGCTCCATATAGTCAATAGATTCGTCTACTTTCTCCCAATCATCTTTTTTTAATTTCCCTTGTGAATAAGGAAAACGCCCAAAGGCTACTAACTCACGTACAGTTAGCTTTAAGTTAATCGAATTCGATTGCTTTAGAATAGAAATTTTCTTAGCTAGCTCATTATTCTTCGTCTGCATAATGTCTTGCCCATCAATTGTAATATCACCGTTATCCTTTGAAATCAGCCTACTAATCATTGAGATCAATGTACTTTTCCCAGCACCATTTGGACCTATAAATGAAGTGATCGTCCCTTTTTCAATAGTTAAGGAAACATCATCAATAACTTTTTTCTGGTTATACAATTTCAATACATTTTTAATATCTACCATGACTTATTCTCCTTTAACAAAAGATATATAAAGTACACGCCACCGACAAAATTAATAATCACGCTAATCGGTGTACTAAACGTAAATATTTTTTCTACAACAAATTGCCCACCAAGTAACGCAATGATGCTAATAAAAACGGAACCAAGAATAACATAGAAATGGCGGTACGTTTTCATTAATTCATAGGATAGATTGACAACAAGTAACCCAAGGAATGTTATTGGCCCAATTAATGCCGTCGATACAGATATAAGAATGGCTACAATTATCAATAACCGCTTAACGATGTAGTCATACGGTACACCCAAGTTGATTGCCTCATCTTTACCTAGAGCCATCACATCTAAATATTTATAGAACTGTATAAAATAAATCAAGGTCCCTAGTATGATAATGATAGAAATATAGACTAGATCTGTATTTACGTTATTGATGCTCGCAAACATACGGTCCTGCGCAATCATAAACTCATTCGGATCAATAAGTACTTGCATAAAGTCTGTAAAACTACCAAAAAATGTGCCTAAAATCATTCCTATTAAAAGTAGAAAATAAATATTTGTCTTCTCTCCCCGAAACAGAAACCGATATAACAGTAAAGAAAACAACACCATAATGCCTATGGATACTAAATAGTTCATATTACTATTCATCATGACCAGTGAATTAGCACCAAAAATGAAAATAATAAATGTTTGAACAAGTAAGTAAAGCGAGTCTAGCCCAAGTACACTAGGAGTTAATATTCGATTGTTCGTGATCGTCATAAAAATCGTTGTTGAAAATGCAATTGCACCGCCTGTTAGGATAATAGCGACGACTTTGATCACTCTTCTTGGCAAAATATAACCAATATTCCCTCGAAGGTCGTAAAATATGTAGAGCAATGCAATTATAATAGTAATTACAGCTAGAATGATCGTTTTTTTCTTATAGCCCATATTTCTTTCTCCTTAACAAGAGGTAGATAAATATACCACTACCTATCACTCCAACCGTTAAACTAATTGGTATTTCATAGGGATAAATGATAACCCTACCAATAATGTCACAAAATAACACAAAAATAGCTCCAAGCAATGCTGTATGTATAAGTGATTTTTTCAAATGATCTCCACGATATATCGTAACAATATTAGGAATAATTAAACCCAGAAAAGGAATTACTCCTACAGAAAGAACAACAGACGCTGTTACTAGTGCAACAATAATTAGTCCGAGATTCACTACTTGTCGATAATTCAAACCTAAGTTTTTAGAAAAATCCTCGCCCATTCCAGCGATTGTAAACTTGTTTGCATAGAGAAATGCCAATACTAGGATAGGAATACTAATGTACATCAGTTCATAATTCCCACTCATAATCATGGAGAAGTCACCTTGCATCCATGAAGACATGTTCTGGATCAAATCATTACGATAAGCAAAGAAAGTTGAAAGGGAGCTAATTATATTCCCAAACAAGAGACCTACTAATGGGATGAAAATTGCATCTTTAAATTTTATTTTCTCTAAGATCTTCATAAAAATGAAAGTACCTATAAGTGCAAATGCAAAAGATACAAACATTTTTTGTATAGGGCTAGCTGCAGTAAAAATCATTAAGGAAACTAAAACACCTAATCTGGCAGAATCCAATGTACCAGCTGTGGTAGGAGAAACAAATTTATTTCTACTAAGCTGTTGCATAATTAATCCACATATACTCATGCTCATCCCAGCTATCAATATACTTACCAATCTTGGTAATCTACTTACTAATAAAACTTGTGCTTCGTCTTCTGACAAACGAAAAAGATCTAATGGTGATACATTGGAAACACCAATAAATACCGAAGCAAATGATAATATGATTATTACTAAAATCAAGTACCGTATCTTCATAATAATTCCTCGATTACAATATATATTAATTATCACCTTTCACAAATTGAATAAGAATGATATTCATTATCAATTAGGTGATCTATGTTGAGTATAGCACATCTGAGATATCCGTCAACATTAACTTGGTATCATTTTTCTACAAATTTTTGAATAAAAGAAACTACCTATTTTGTGAAGAAATTGAAAGAAAGTCAATTTATTAAAGAAGAGTCATTACGAAAAGAAATGATATTATCATAAAAAAGTGCATAACTTAAAGAGGTTTTTCACTTGAAATAAGGAGGTTATCTTAAAATATGAAAAAAGTGGGTCCATTTTTATTTATGTGTTTAATTATATTTTCAATAGTAGCATGTTCCAGTGAAGAAAATAATTTCAGAAAACAATATCCGGATCTTTTACCAAGTAATCATAATAACTATTCTATTTTAGCTGTTGAAGAAAAGATAACATCTGATTTGTTAAAAAAACATAATATAAAACGCGTGAGCCCTATTATGTACTATTCTTCAATAGAGCATATTAAAAATGAACTCCCAGAGTTACAACTTGAAGAATCCCCAGTTTTTGTACTCTTTGATGAGAATGGTGTTGTATCAAAATTTCATAGTATTGAGGATTTAATTGAGTTTTTAAAAGCTAATAATTAGAGCAAAGAAAACTAAACGAAATGCCACTAGGACGTCCGTCGGATCTGGACGCGGCTGTTCCTTCCAAGAAGTATCCCAGGTATTAAATTTTATAATTACCTAGATCATAAGAAAAAAGACTTGTTGAGAATTCATTTTCTCAATAAGCCTTCGTTATACATTTATTATTTATCCTCTTCCACACAACCATCATCAGTACAATATGTTGTTTTGGAGGTTTTTGGGTTTAATGACTGCAGTATCGGTTTTTCTTTCTCTTCCTCCCAGACTTTTTCAAGTACTTCTGAAAAAACTTCTGGTGGTTGAGCTCCTGATACAGCGTATTTTTCATTGAAAACAAAGAATGGAACACCTTGAACACCTATTTGTGTTGCAGTTTCTTCATCATTTCTGACATGATTAGCATATTTATCCGTTTCTAAAACTTCCAAAACAGGCTCTTTTTCCAATCCTACCTCTTCAGCTAGATCAGCCAAGGTAGTCCTGTCACTAATTAATTTTGACTCGGTAAAATATGCATATAACAGTTTTTCTGTCATTTCTTTTCCTTTACCTTGCTTTGCAGCGTATTTCGCTAGCCGATGGGCATCAAAGGTGTTCGTATGCTGCATGGTTTCAAAGTGGTATGTTAAACCTACTTCAGCAGCTTGTTCACCTACATTCTCATTCATACTCCTAGCTTTTTCTACACTAATGTTATATTTTCCAGCTAAGAGCTCATGAATGCTCTTCCCGGGATTTTTTTCTGCATGTGGATCAAGTTCATAACTCTTATATTCAACTAACACATTATCTTTATTATCGAATTTTTCTAATGCCAATTCTAATCTGCGTTTACCAATATAGCAAAATGGGCAGACAAAATCCGACCATACTTCTATCTTCATTTTTGCACCTCGCTTTGACATTATTTTAGCATAATGGCGCATCTGATAGTACTATTCTGCTTATTTTAATGCGTAGGATCCTCACCATTAACATATCGTCCGTAATCCGGCACTGCAACCTGATCAAACGTTTGATTAAGGTTCTGCAGTCCTTCTTTTAGCTCCTGCCCTCCCATCGCTTGCCCATGTCCCGGTATTACCGTATTCGGGTTGAGTGAGGTTAATTTTTCTACGGATGTTTTAGCTGCTTTCCAATCCGTAGTTAAATATCTCGGTGGACCGTTAACCTCTGGTTGTTGTGTTAACACCTTATAAAATGAATCCTGGCGAACGGTAATTAAAGCATCTCCCGATATTAGTAGGGAATCGGTTTCTCTAAATAGTGATACATGTCCTGGTGAATGCCCCGGTGTATGGATAATCTTCCATTCCGGCAAGCCAGGTATATGATCTGTTGGTAATGGCTTTACATACTTACCAATATCAATTGATTCATTTGGGTACATTGCCGAAATCTTAGCTAACATTCCCCCTTCTACTGTTACATCTGGTTCAGGATAGCTCTTTTCACCAGTTAAGTATGGAAATTCAAGTTCATGGGCATACACAGGAACCTTCCATTCCTCGATTAAATCCGTAATCGTACCCACATGATCAAAATGACCATGGGTTAATATGATTGCTTCTGGCTTACTCGATTCACCAAACCTATTAGCAATTACTCTCTTGATTTCCTCGGTAGAACCAGGCATTCCAGCATCAATTAAATACCACTTCTCTTCTGTCGGATTTCCAATAAAAATGATATTGACGATTTGATCGGTATAATAATACACATCTGCTGCTACCTCTTGTCCTGTTCTACTTGCAATAGATGTCATGGGAATGAACTTATGATCTTCGCTTTTGTGTATTTCTTTGTCCATCATTTATCACCTACTTTTTCTTTAGTATTTGATGGATAGCTTAAATTAAACAAAATAAACAGCTGTTTTCTATAATATTGCTTTTCGAGTTGCTTCGGAGTTAAATAAATTAGCTATATAAAACGAACCAAATAAAAAGAGTTAAAGCAACAAAGCTCTAACTCTCTAGTAATGATCTTCCCATTATTTCCACGCGATTTGTATTTTTTAATTCACTTAAATTTTTGGCCCCAATTCCGAACATCGTTATTTTTAATTCAAATTCAATCTGTTCCATTACTTCCATAACTTTTTCTGCTGATTCTGTCGCAGCCTGTAATAAAGATCTAGCAAACCCAATTACATCTGCCCCTATTGTTATTGCCTTAGCTGCATCGAGTCCCGTTTTCATTCCTCCACTTGCAACAATTGGCACTTCTCCTAAGCTGTTTCTAACAGATACGATACAATCCTTCGTAGGTATCCCCCAATTATTAAATGCTTCTGCAGCGGCTTTTCGGAGCGGATCTTTAGACCTTAACTTCTCAACTTGACTCCAAGACGTACCCCCAGCTCCAGCTACATCAATATAGGATACACCTGCATCATATAACTTTCTTGCGACAGTACCGTCAATTCCAAATCCAACTTCTTTAACACCAACAGGAACATTTAGCTTCGTACAAACTTCCTCAATTTTTGGAAGTAGGCTATCGAAATTTAAATCTCCTTCATCCTGGATTATTTCCTGTAGACTATTTAGATGGAGGTATAGGGAATCTGATTCCGTTAAATCCACAAGCTTTTGAGCCTCTTCCGCTCCATAACCATAGTTCAACTGAACAGCACCTAAATTAGCGATGAGTGGTACAGTTGGAGCATGTTTTCGTACTAAAAATGAATCTTGATGTTTATCCCCTTCTAAAATGGCCCGTGTGGAACCAAGCGCAACCGCCCATCCTCTTTGTTCGGCAGCGATGGCTAGATTTTGATTTATTTGTGCCGCTAATTCCGAACCACCTGTCATAGAACTCACCAAAAATGGTGCCTGTAGCTTTTTATTTAAAAAATGAGTTTCCAAATTTATATCATGAAAATTGATCTCTGGTAACGCATTATGTACAAAGGAGATACCTTCAAGCCCAGTTGATTTATCCACACCTTCTACATTGTCTGTCAGGCAAAGTCTAATATGCTCTGTTTTTCGTTTATTAATCCCTTCTTCTGCCATATTTACACTCCTATCAACTATTTATTTACAGCGATCTTCTCGTGGTATTTTTTGTGACGTTTACTTCTTAGATACTGATGAAATGTTACAAAATAAACACCTGTTATTACCATTATCATACCAATAATTTGATTAAAAGTAATGGGAGAACCATATAACACGACGGCAAGCCATGCCGTATTAATTGGCACTAAGTTCATATATATGCTTGACTTACTTGCCCCAATTTTTTTCACACCATTATTCCACAAAATAAAACCAATAACAGATGAACAAATGATCATAAATAACATTTCTACCCATGCTTGTTGAGACATGTATGTCACATTATCCCAGCCTTTTTCAAAAAGAGAACCAATACCTAACAAAAAACCGCCAATTAATGTGGTCATTGTTGTTGTGACCAGTGGTGTAACATCTCGCATAACAATTTTGCCAAGTAAACCATGTGTAACCCAGCAAACTAAGGCACCAATAAACAAAAGGTCACCACCATTAAATTGTAATTGGAGTAATGTTAGTAACGAACCTTTAGATATAACGACAATAACACCTACTAAAGATAAAACCAAACCAAGCCCCAATTGCTTATTCCAAGACTCTTTTAAAAACAAAACCGCCCCAAGTGTAACAAAAACTGGCGTCGTAGCAACAATTAACGAACCATTAATCGCTGAAGTAATGTCCAACGCAATAAAAAAGAATGCATTATATCCAAAAATACCTGTAATTGCCATCCCTACAATTGGAAGCCACTGTTTCTTAATCGCTTGAAAATCAATCTTGTTCTGAATAACTAGAAAAGCGAGAAGTAATATTCCAGCAGATCCAAATCGTAGTGTAGCTGCAGTAATTGGAGGTAGCTCTGTAATGACATGCTCAGCTGCCACAAAAGCGCCACCCCAAAATAATGGAACGAGTAATAGCCAAAAGTAAATGGCAACCGACTGATTATTTTTCATTAAAATCCTTCTTTCAGCTTCACTTTATAATCAGTGTACTTGTTTCAACTTTCCAAGGAAAGAAATTGAACTAAAAAGCACGCAACTCATTCATTGCGTGCCTTCTTTGGAAAGATAGTATAACTAAAACTAATTCCAAAATCGATAACCAATACAAGTGACCACAATTGTAACATGCGTTGTAATACTTCTGTTTGGCTTGAATTATTGATAAATAATATGATTCCTATTAAAACGGTACCACCAATGATCCACGATAGTAAATGACGATACCAGCCCTCCCGTTCTTGTTTAGCGTACGCTTTCCCATACTTTTTTCTTTTATCTGGTTTTTCACCATCAGAAAACCGATACGAAAACTGTTCATCTGCCCACTTGATCATACGATGACCAAAAGCAACACTTACCCCAATATAAATTGCAGCTATTCCATGTACGGTAGTAGCTACTGCCCCATCTTTCAAATCCACTACCGTTGCAACGAGTAGTAATACATCGACAAGTGGCGTACAAATTAATAAAATGGCCCCAAGTTTATTTTTTTGAAAAATATATCTGGCAACTAGTCCTGCAAGAACAAATACCCAAAAACCTATTTCACAAGCAATGATTAACCAGCCTATCATTATTATCCCCCTTTTTTAATACAACCGTATTAAATAATACCAAACTTATTTTATTAATACAAGTGTGTTAAAATAACAATATGCCTAAAATAGTTGATCATAAGAAACGAAAAATTCAAATTGCAGAAGCGACATGGAAGGTTATAATAGAGGATGGTCTTGAACAAGCTACAGTTCGGAAAATAGCTAAAACGGCCGGACTGTCCGTAGGGTCCTTGCGTCATTATTTTTCAACACAATCAGAGCTATTATTATATTCAATGGAATTAGTTTCCGAGCGTGTGAAACAACGAACACATAATAAAAGCTACGATGGTCCACCTTTAGAAAAGTTAGCCGATGCTCTCGGTGAATTATTACCAATTGATGAGGATAGACGAATTGAAATGGAGGTGTGGTTTGTTTTTTCCGCAAAAACACTCGTCGATTCCAAACTCGAACCTTTAAGTGAAAAAGTGTACAACGAAATGCACCAAGGAATAGGTAATGTCGTTCAAACTCTACAGATACTTAACCTCGCAAAAGACGACTTAGACTTAGAGGTAGAAGTTGATCGATTACATGCATTATTGGATGGACTAGCCCTACATCATCTACTACATCCTAAAACCTTCACAAAAGATAAAATGATCCATACATTAAAATACCATCTACATTCACTCTGTAAATCGGAGTCTTGAGAGGAGTAAAATAAAGTGAAAGATGATGCAAAGGCATTTGCAGAAAAAGCACATGAGGGGCAGAAACGAAAAAATTCCGATGCCCCATATATTACCCATCCTATACGTGTAGCAGAACGCTTAGAGCAAGCAGGCTGTTCAGAAGAACTCGTTTGTGCGGGTTATCTGCATGATGTAGTCGAGGATACTGTCTATGAAATAGAGGACATTGAAGAGAAATTCGGAACTACAGTGGCTGAACTAGTTGCTGCCCATACGGAAGATAAATCTAAATCCTGGCAAGAACGGAAACAACATACAATCGAAACAATTAAAACAGCTAAAAAAGAGGTGAAATACTTAATCGTTGCGGATAAATTAGATAATTTACTCGGATTAGAAAAAGACCTCAAAGAACAAGGGGATGTTGTTTGGGAAAAATTTAATGCAGGTATGGATAAACAAGCATGGTACAACCGCTCTATTGCTGAGAACATGTATCAGGGTTTAAAGAAATCAGAAGCACCTAGTTACTTCATGGCGTATGAGGAAGCAGTAAAGCGTGTATTTCCAAACATATAAAAATCTCCCCCTATATGGAGGAGATTTTTATATTATCACCGCTGTTTTTCAAAGTTATATTTTTCTTGTCGCGATTTCTTTGCCTTTTTCCATTTGTTTTTTTCTTCTAGTTGTAACTTCTTATCTTGCTTTCTTTTTTCAAATGCAATTTCACGTTTAAGTTTTAAAAAACTTTGATAACGATCCCTAGATAATTCACCTTGCTCTAAGGCTTCTTGAATGCGACAACCTGGCTCTGAATCATGTTGGCAGTCATTAAATCGGCATGCTTCTTCTAACACTTCTATATCTTGGAAGGTGGCTTCCATTGCGGATTCACCATCCCATAATTGCAATTCCCTCATTCCTGGAGTATCAATTAACATAGCTCCATTAGGAAGTACAAACATTTCACGATGTGTTGTTGTGTGACGTCCTTTACTATCATCTTCACGAATATCATTAGTCACTTGGACTTCTTTACCTAACAACGTGTTTACTAAAGTGGATTTACCTACCCCAGAAGAACCTAGTAACGCTGCTGTTTTTTTCGGTTCTAAATAGTGATGGAATTCATCAATACCTTCTTGCGTTACATTACTCAACATAATAATCGGAACTCCAAGAGCAACTTCCCCTACCTGTGACAAAGCATCGGCTGCTTCATCTGGTGAACAAGAATCTTTTTTTGTTAACAAAATAACAGGTGATGCTCCACTCTCATATGCCAGTAATATATATCGCTCTATCCTTCGCAAATTTAAATCTTGATTAATGGAATTCACTATAAAAACGGTATCGATATTCGTAGCAACAACTTGAGCATCTGACCTTAATCCAGCAACTTGACGAACAAACTGACTTTTTCTTGGCAGTATCCGCTTTATAACTGCCTTTTGCTCATCTACTGATTTGTGAACCTCGACCCAGTCTCCAACAGCTGGATAATCTAATGAGCTTTCCGCTTCATTAATAAACTTTCCACTTAAATGCCCAAAATAATCCATTGTTCCATCGGATATCCGATAACTATTTTTTTGTACGGTAATTACACGTGCTATAACATCTTCATCAACTTGGTCGGATGGCACCCAACCAAGATTTTCTAGTTTACTCAATACTATTTTCCTCCTTGAATGTTGGAGGAAAGTCTATTTAAACCGACAGTTCCTCCATTTTGATTCCTACAGTTTTATTTACATTTAATACGTTAATTACTGTCATAAAACATCACTTCCTTTCAAATGGATGAAACCTTATTTCTTTCTTCTACCCTATAGTATTATAAAAATTCCAAAAAGGAAACACTTTCCGATGATTTTTAGGTAATTATTCCTATTTTTTCCATAAAGGATACAAAAATATTAAAAATAACTTATGATAAAAGTATATTAATTTATGAGGAGGAAAACGGATGGATACGAACAAGAGTGGAGTAGTAGAACATGCAAATTCTCAAAAAAAGGAAGAAGGAGGTGAAAAAAACACACCTGATATTACTTACATAGATTTTTTAATACAATCCATAAAAAAAACGGACAGCGTCTTATCACCTGAATCAAAAGGGTATCATACATATGGTCTGATTAATATAGTAGTCTTTAGTGTATTGGTGATGATAAATTCACTTGTTGGAAGACTAATATTAGTTAACCGTTATGACTGGGATTTTGGAAGTATATTTAATTATTTAAGTAGAGGGATTTCCTATCTTATTGCAATTGCTATTTTATTGGCAGCTTTTAAACACTTTGCTAATAAACAAGGAAACCATTACGATCTTAATTTCTTTATGGAAAAATTAGGTGCAATGTTGGTTGTACCAAGCATATTGATTATATGTTCTATTCCTCTTGAGATTATTGATATTACAATACATTCATGGATTAGTTCCTTAGCGTTTACATTTTTATATCTTTCCGTATTTATGATATCTTATTTATTTGTTGCGCGAAATAATCTGCAAACAGCCAGTCTGTTTATAATTGGGTTCTACCTCGGTTACAGACTTATTTACTATATTTTTTAATCATAGTTGATAAGATTTTCCCGATTATCCATCGGGTTTGTGAATTGCAAAATGGAGAAACGACTCGCAATTGATTCGTATCTCCATTTTTAGTTTATCAGATTTTCTTGATTGAAATAACCTAATGTCCGTTGGTGCCCTCCCAGAAAGCACTCCGAAGCCCTTATTGTTAGCAAATAGTGAATATGAGATAATAATTCTACTATTCAAAATTATAGGGGGGGCAACATGTTAAAGAACTTCGACACACTTGACCATCAAACATTTATGAAAGAAGCATTGATAGAAGCTGAAAAAGCAGGAATTCGCGGAGATCGGCCAATCGGATCGGTCATTATACATAATGGTGTAATAATTGCTCGAGGAGCCAATAGTATTGAAACAGCCGATAGTAATGTCGCACACGCTGAAATTAATACAATAAACAAAAACGCGTCCTATTTACGGAAACATGCAAGAGAATGCATCATTTATTCAACAGTTGAACCATGTGTGATGTGTTTATCTACCATCGTAATGGCAAACATTCGAAATATTGTATTTGCGGTTGAGGATAAATATATGGATATGGAACCTTTCATTGCATCAAATCCATACATAAAACAACGCGTTCATAACTATGTTGGTGGTGTATTAGAAGATGAATCGATCGATATCTTAAAAAGATATTCACCAGAAGCAGCAGAAGTTGTTTTGCATGGCCAAAGAAATAGTAAATAACATTAAAAGTGTAGAGATTAATTACCCTCTACACTTTTTTTGTGTGTTATTAAAATTTGGGCAACATGCTTAAGGTATTATAAACTTATATTACTGTTCATAAAAGAAAATAAATTATCTTCTTGCTCTGTATCTACTGCAACAATATTTCTACGAATCTTGCCACATGAAATACATTTATGCACAATTTGATATCCTTTTTTTGTGTGATAAACTACCTCAATTGGTTCCATGAGACCTTTACAAATACTTGACCGGTCGCCTGGTATTTCATCAAGGTGTTTGGAGTAGAGACATTGTGGACAATGATTACGAAAACTACCATTAGTAAGTGGTTTTACCAATAAACCACATTGCTCACATTGAAATGCATTATTTAATCTTTTTTTACTCAAGATATTACCTCCTAGATTTTCAATAAAATCTATGGAGGCAGGGTTCCGTTACTTTTCCTTACTAGTAAACTTGGCTTTTACCAAGAATTTATGGCAAATGCCTCAGTTCACTTACGCAGGATAGAAAAGTTTATCTCTCTATCTGCCGATGTAAGTCTCAGGCTTTACGAAACTAGTGACAAATTCACCGCCTTCCTTTAGGGATAGCGATTACTTCTAATTCCTGCTTCAATACAACCTATTTCATTTGTATATCCGAACCTCTACTGGTTTTCGTTTTTGTACCAGTCACTGTAAGACGGATGTTAATCCACCTTCCACTAGTAAGTGTATGTTTCGTATCACTGACGTTGGCAATCGTCCCCTAATCTTGAGTTAGTGTAAAATGGATTATTACAACCATCTCCTTAAATATTCTTTCTCGCATGTTGCCCAATACTTATATAGTATCATGATCATGTTAGTCCGTATTCAAAAAAGGCTGGGGCATAACTAAAACCATCGACTCTACTATAGAAAATTTACAATGCTACTTTTTTCAACGGTTAGACCTTAATTCGTCGTTGATGGAAAATTCGTATTAACTGCAATGTGACCATTAGTTATTTACTCTTCACCATTTGAGCTTTCATTACTGCTATGAACGACCGAAGGGAACTTTATTCTGAAGCGCCCCATCTTTTAAGTTAATTCGCATTCCATATATGATTAGCAACAAAGTACGAAAATAACCCAAAAGAAAAATCCAAACTAATTCGAATTCTAATTAAAGAATTGAATCATAGTTTGAATTTTTATTTGACCAAAACACTTTTGTTCCAGCCTCTTATCTATCACATATTATTTTTATCGTACATTCATTTCATTAGGTTCAGGACCTTTTCGCTGATTACGGTTTAGTTTAGCCATTTCTTCCATATCTTCCATCGTTAACTCAAAATCAAACACCTGGAAGTTTTCTTCGATACGTGCAGGTGTAACAGATTTAGGAATAACTATATTCTCATACTGTAAATGCCAACGAAGAATAACTTGTGCAGGAGTTTTGCTATGTTTCTCGGCAATCCCTTTTACTACTTCATTATTTAATACATCGCCACCCTGCATAAGTGGACTCCAAGCTTCTAAGTAAATGTTATGTTCTTTACAGAATGATTTTAATTCAGGTTGTTGTAAGTACGGATGACATTCCACCTGATTTACTGCTGGTACAATATCACATTCATCTAATAATCGTTGCAGATGCTCGATATTAAAGTTACAAACGCCAATCGCTTTCACACGTCCATCATTGTATAACTTTTCTAGCGCTTTATAAGTTTCCACATATTCAT
The DNA here is from genome assembly GCF_042684965.1 of Ornithinibacillus salinisoli. Taxonomy (NCBI): domain Bacteria; kingdom Bacillati; phylum Bacillota; class Bacilli; order Caryophanales; family Bacillaceae; genus Ornithinibacillus; species Ornithinibacillus salinisoli. Next base: position 113,628 of record NZ_JBHUMI010000015.1, on the reverse strand, counting down.
CAAATTCTGGTGTTGGCCAATGAATTAAATATAAATCTACGTAGTCCAAACCAAGTCTTTCTAAACTTTCATCGAATGCCTTTAATGTATTTTCATACCCCTGATCACTATTCCATAATTTGGTTGTAATGAATAATTCTTCACGAGGCACATTTGATGCAGCTAAAGCCCTACCAACTCCAGCCTCATTTTTATATATTTTTGCTGTATCTATGGAGCGGTACCCAACTTCTAATGCTTTTGCTACTGAAGGAGTTGCTTCGTTATCAGGAACTTGCCACACACCAAATCCAAGTTGTGGCATCTCTATACCATTATTTAAAGTTATATATTGCAAAGTCATCCTTCCTTTCCAATTTGAAGTGGATACAGTTTATCATAATACCCAAGTGCTCTCAAAAAATTAGCTCAAAATGCAATGTATCAACATATAACATCAAAATTTATCTGAATGTGGTAGGATTTTTTCCTCTCGATATCGAATCTATAAATATTAAGATACACTTTCGATTCTGAACGGGAGTTACATGCGGGAGGTGTTAGGCAGATGAACAAGCTGACAAGTGAAAAGAAAAAAGTAGTTTTACAAGCTATTGAATATATGAAAAATCATATAGATGAAGAAATCACTTCTGAAGCATTAGCAAAACATGTGGGCTATAGCCCTTACCATTTTAGTAGAATTTTTAAAGATATTACTGGCGTTTCGCCTCGGCACTATTTATCAGCTTTACGAATTGAGGCTGGGAAAGAAATTCTTATAAACTCATCCTCCTCTATTTTAAAAACATTATTACATGTTGGTTTTCGGAGTATGGGTAGTTTTAACACAAAATTCAAGAAGTTTGTGGGACTTCCTCCAAAACAATTTCAATCTAGCATTCAGGATTTACATCAATTTATAAATGAATTTGAGTTTTCAGAGGAACTAACTCAAATAGATATTCAAAACCCTTCCATTACATGTCATCTAGAAATACCATCAACCTTTAAAGGAATATTATTTGTTGGACTATTCCCACGGCCAATTCCAGACCAAAACCCTATTCATGGCACGGCAATTAGTCACCATGAAAAAAGCTGTACATTTACTAACATCCCGCTTGGTACCTACTATATTATGGCTACCGCAATATCAAGGAGTATAAACCCAATAAATTATTTTGTATTGGATAATGCTTTGCGTGGTATGGCCGATACACCTATACATATACAAGAGAATACCGCGGAAACCGTACATATTTTACTACGAGAGCCGTTACCATATGATCCTCCGATTTTAATAAATTTACCGAAGCTACTTTTCGAAAAAGATAACAAAGCAAACAAGAAGAAAAACAATGCCAACTAAACTGATAAAGTATATGTAATAACAATTTAAGGAGGAATATAATGTTAAACCAAGTTTGTGTTTTAACTATAAAGGTAGAGGATATGAAAGAAGGCATTGAACTTCTATACGAAACAACTGGATTTCTCTGTTTCAAAAGTCTATGGGGACAATATTATTAGCTTAGAACATAATGGAATTCCCTTAGTACTTGAAAAAATAGAAAAAACAAATACACCCTCACCATCTAATGTTGTACTTGGTATTCAATCCGAAAATATTCATGATGATTTTACGAGACTGAAAGCAAAACAGGTGAAAATACTTTTGATGAACCAAAGCCTTGTCCTTCCGGATATTTCTTTGTGATTGAAGACCCCACTGGAAATCAAATAGAAATTGTAGAGTTTACAACTGAAAAGGAGTGAATATTAATGGAACAATTATTACAAGAGGAAATTGGTAAGCTGGAAAAGGAAATAATAGAAAAGAAACAAAAACTAGTAGAATTGAAGAAATCACTACCCATGAAAAAAGTGAAAAACTATCAATTTATGAATTCTACAAATAAGACCGTTCACTTAAACGATTTATTTGGTGATAAAGATGAACTTATCGTTGTTCACAACATGGGAAAAGGTTGTTCTTACTGTACCATGTGGGCTGATGGGTTCAATGGTGTCTTTCATCATATTGTTGAAAAAGCTGGATTTGTTGTTGCTTCTCCGGATAGCCCGGAAATTCAAGATGCATTTGCAGCAGAACGAAGATGGCAATTTCCGATGATCTCAACAAACGGAACAACGTTTAAGGAGGACTTTGGATTTAAGGACGAAAAAAATGTTTATCCAGGTGTCTCGACATTTAAGAAGGATACGGATGGTCAAATTTTTCATGTTGCAAACGCACCTTTTGGACCTGGTGATGACTTCTGTTCCGTTTGGCCATTGTTTGATCTGCTCTCTTCTGGTTCAAATGACTACCAGCCTAAGCGTACCATTAATAAGAACGCAGACTTTCAATTAACGAATAACATTGCAGTCCAAGTCACCAATTATCCCGAGGCTATCGATTTCTATACGAATGTTCTAGGAATGGAAATCGAGGAAGTCTTCAAGAAAGAGACTAAATTACGTATTGGTGGACAACATTTTTATATAGAAAATAATGAAACAGGAAATACATTTTTCGAATTCGCGGTTACAGATTTTCAGAAGACTAAAGAACTATTACTGGATAATGGGTGTGAGATCACCAGAGAATATAATGATGAAAGCATAATGGTTTCAGATCCATATGGATTACAATTCCATTTGTTTGAAAGAGCTTAGTACGAAATGAATACTCCTTTCAATTGCTCGTCCTATGGGCTTCCTTGATGTGGGGGGAACTAACGGATCGTCATTTAAGGTCGGTTAACGTAGTAGGGTTAACACATTAGTCAAGTTTGATGAGTGATTCGTATTGCCCAACACTGTTGAAAAATAGCAGAAATTTTTGGGAAGGAAGTCCGTTAACTCTTTTGCTTGTATTTATTTTATAAAGAATTGGAGGTGCCGTATATGTATTCTAGTTTAAGCAACTCCTTTATGCCATTACAGTTTGGAAACGAAAAGGTGAGGTACAAAGAGCACTCGCCCACAGTGGCTCTACTCCCTTACATTGCTTGCTACTGGACGGTAACAGGCGAAGAACTCTCAATTGGAGAGAAGAAGTATTTGAAAGTATTGCCCGATGGCTGTATCGATTTTATTTTTCAAGAAGACCGATCGTTGGGGTGTATAGGGAAGGTTACCGGAGCAATGAGTCAGTTTGCTGACATTCCAATTCATCGAAGTTCGGCTTTCCTTGGTATTCGTTTTCGTCCTGGAGGCTTTCATTCCCTTTTTCAAGTGGCTGCTAGTTCGCATACTGGTCACTCCATCACCCTGTCAGATATCGACAAGTCATGGGCAGAGATTCAGTATCGGTTAAATGAAGCGGACGACAAAATCACCTTGTTAAATACCGTGCTATTACAGAAATTAAAGCATCGAAAGAGCGTTCAAAATGATTTACCAATAACTAACTTGTTGCACCATATTTATCAGCAGCGAGGAAATATAAAAGTACAGCAGCTAGCTAAAGATGGATTCATGAGTACAAGGAATGTACAGCGTTTATTTTTGGATTGGATTGGTCTTAGTCCGAAAACATTCTGTCGGATTGTTCGTATTCAGTTTTCATTGCGTTCTCTACTTTGTAATAGAGACGATAGTGTTGCAGAGATAAGTGCATCCTTTGGTTATAGTGACCAGGCACATTTCATTCGGGAGTTCCGGAATCATACAGGGATGACTCCAACATGTTATTTGTCCGATTTATTCAAGACATCTTCCCACTCAGCTATTAGGATTGGAGAGAACAACAATAACGAGAGGGGAAATTAAAAATGAAGCTAGATAATGTTCGTTTACTCGTCACAAACTTTGATGATTGTTTGCACTTTTACCAAGAAATCCTCGGATTTAATCTGACATGGGGAGAAGTTGGTGGGAATTACGCTAGTTTTGATGTTGGCGATGGAAAAGTGTTAGCATTGTTCCGAAAAAATTTAATGGCTGAAGCAGTTGGAACTGTAGATTTACCTGTACAATCGGTAGCCCAAGACAGATTTGCGTGTGTTTTTAAAGTAACAAATTTGGAGCAAACAGTCCGAGACATTGAAGAACGAGGCGGAAGATTTATCTCATCGATTCAAAAGAAACCACTTTGGGGCATTCAAGCGGTTCACTTACGAGACCCAGAAGGAAACTTAATAGAGATTATTACGGGATTGCCAGAAGAAGAATGGGACGAGTCGTTGCTAGAAAAAGACAGGAAATATGAGTCTTAAGTGAGTGACTCTTGGAGTTAGTTTAAAAAATAACGCAATAGAAATATTTTGAGCCTGTTTTGATCATTCTTTTTCAAAAACAGGCTTTTATTATCCTATTATATTAGTGTTACAAGGATTTTAAACAAACTGTATTTTTAACCAATGTCAACCACTACCCTATCGATCGAACAACACGGCTTTAAAGAGAACAACGAATGGATAGAAGCTATTCAATGGCACAAGATGGTTCAGTCTGATGATCTTATTACATGATATGTTATAAATCACAAAGGAGAGAGTCTAGTGATCTACGAAATGACCGTTCAAATTCGAGTTGCAAATATAAAGGAAGGTCAAAAATGGTATGAAGTATTACTAAATAAAAAACCTGATTTTATACCACATGATGGTTTTGCTGAATGGGAACTGATCCCTGGGAGTTGGTTACAAGTGGCTGAAGGAATGCCTACAAAAGATAGTGGACCGATTCGTCTTGGTGTAATGGATATCGAAGCAGAGCGTACTAGAATTATGAATTGAGCTTGATGTGGAAAGCTTTGATATTCATTCGAGAGAAGAAGTTCCTGTTAAATGGGGTACATTTACCGACCCTTGGGGGAATCGCCTAGGCTTCTTTGAATATATTAATCAATCTGAAAAAAACGATAGAATAGCGTCCATAATAGGTGAATATAATCTCTGAAAGTTATATAATTTTAACAATATTATTAAAGTTTAACATTGTACCATTCTATTATCATTTTTCAGGAGGATGTCTAACATGACGAACAAACCGTTCGAGCTAAGTGAAGCAACGATCGCTTCGATCCAATCTAGTATGGAAGCTGGTAAATTGACCGCTAAAAAACTGACGATGCTGTATTTAGAGCAAATTGCCACATACAATCATAATGGACCGAACATTAACGCTGTTCTTGAAATAAACCCAGATGCACTTCATATCGCTGAAGCTCTAGACGTAGAACGTAAGCAAAGAGGACCACGTGGGCCTCTTCACGGAATTCCGGTATTACTGAAGGATAACATCGAAACTGGAGATAAAATGCATACCACAGCAGGTTCTCTCACATTAAAAGATCATTATGCAAAAGAAGATGCCCACATTTCAAAAAAACTTCGTGAAGCAGGAGCTATTATCTTAGGAAAAGCTAATTTAACAGAATGGGCTAATTTCATGACAGTAGGCATGCCTAACGGGTATAGCTCCCATGGCGGACAAGTATTAAATCCATACGGACCTGGCAAGTTTGATGTAGGTGGGTCAAGTTCTGGACCTGGAGCAGGAATTGCTGCAAACTTTGCTACAGTTGGAATTGGGACAGAAACAAGCGGATCTATCCTTAGCCCAGCAAGTAGTAACTCGCTTGTCGGTATTAAACCTACTGTTGGATTATTAAGTCGGACAGGGATAATTCCCATAGCAAATAGTCAAGATATCGCTGGACCTATGACTCGAACGGTATCAGATGCTGCGATCCTATTAGGAGCATTAACTGGGATTGATCCAGAAGATCCCGCAACAGCAGTAAATCCAGAAGTAATAAACGATTACACATCGTTTTTAAATGTTGATGGGTTAAATAACTCTCGATTAGGTATATCTCCGGAATATCTTAAAGGGCTACCAGAAGAAGAGCAAACATTGATAAATGATGTGTTGATGGATATGAAAAAACTTGGGGCAAAAATTATAGATTCAATTGAACTCCCTACAAATCTACCAAATTCAACGGTTCTTTTTCATGAGTTTAAAAATGGTTTGAATGCTTATTTATCAAGGCTAGACACAAATGCACCAGTTCATTCTTTATTAGATGTGATCAAGTATAACCAAACACACGCAAAGGATGCGTTAAGGTATGGTCAAAAGCTACTACTAGATTCAGAGAGTAAAAGTGGTTCTCTAACGGAAGCGGAATATATTAATGACCGGCTAAATGACATACAAACCTCACAGACAGAGGGCATTGATTTAGTTATCGAAAACAATAACTTAGATGCACTAGTTTTCGCTAATAATTACGGCGCAGGAATTGCAGCTAAAGCAGGATATCCATCTATCACAGTTCCCGCTGGATATACTTCTGAAGGAAAGCCTGTCGGTATCACCTTTACAGGACTCGCTTTTAGTGAAGGTAAATTAATTGAATTGGCATATGCTTTTGAACAAGCAACAAATTTTCGTAAACCACCAATTTTATAACCATATTGGATGAAGCCAGATACTAGCTTATCTGGCTTCATTTTATTATTGATAAGATTTTATTGTATTCTTTATCCCTTCACGATATGGTGTTCGAGGAACAGGCCCAATAAATTTCTCGTACTTAGCTCCATCTAATACGACAGGTTCTTCATTTAAATACTGCATCTCAACAAACTCTCGCATCTGCTTATCGACTATTCCTACCATACGAAGCATATTCCTCGTAACCATCCCAACTGGCTTATCATAATCTGTCAGATCACGAATATGTTGAATAACCTCTTCACCTGAAATAACATCATAGGCAGGAATATTCCAGCTTTCCCCATAAGCATTATCGCGAAAAGCAAGTTCTACTATTGCCTTAGCACCGTCTGGTGTATATATATGTTCCCTTAATACATCTTTTTTGCCGATAAATCTAGACTTTTTACCAGCAACAATTGATCTTATCATATAATTAAGCTGCGCGTTTTCCGCATATGGTCCATAAAAATCCGGAAAATGTGCTATAAAATACGTCACCCCCGATTCCTTAATCATATCGGCCATTTTCAAGCGTAATTTTCCTTTTTTAGTATTTGGCTTTTTCGGAGTGGATTCGTTCACTTTCTTTCCATTACTTCTTCCATACGCATAAATATTATCAACTACTGCTAACTTTGCTTGCACATTCTTTGTAGCTGTTATTACATTTTTAGTTAATGGTAATAGATGTGCCTCCCAGTCACTATATGGTATGTTTATCGCTTGAAAAATCACATCCACGTTTTGGGCTGCTTGTTCTAGTTCACTTTGATTGAAAACGTCCCCGGATGTGATGGAAACATTCGAATTCCCATTAAACATTTCTTTTAATTTTTTCTCCTTGCGTGCGAAAGCAATTACTTCAATCCCTCGATTTGATAACTCATTGACTATTGCATAACCCATTCCACCTGATGCTCCTAATACTAATGCCTTCATTAAAATCCCACCTCCATATTTAATTGACCACTGGTCATTTATGGGTAAAAAAATAAAGACATGCAATCTTTATTTTTTCGTCCACTGCAGTAACAACTCTACATGGTATTCTGCCGCACCTTTCGCGTCATCAAAACTTGTAATATGCCTTAAATAATGTGAAACAAAACCATGTAGTGAAATAAAAATAGACCAAATTGTTTGGATAGATACTTTCTTTTCACTTAGCCTACTTACCTGACTTGCAAATTTCTGATAGGTTTTCATTGGACTTTCGTTTATGAAGTTCTTCACTTCTTCGTCTTTAATTAAAAACATGATCTCGTAATGACTTTGATGTGTTAAGCCAAACTCTATAAAACCTAGGAAAATCTGCTTTAGTTTTTCTTGATCTTCTAATTCCTGTTCTACTAACTGATCAATTTTTTGATCCAACATGAGAAAATGTTTCTCTACCAAAGCATAGAATAATTCTGCTTTATTTTTAAAATGATAATAAATCGCCCCATGGCTATAATTAAGTTTCTTTGCAATTTGTCTCATTGAAACCTGTTGGTATCCTTTTTCTACAAATAAGTCCCTAGCAGCATCCATAATCATGTCCCGGGTCAATTCTTTTTCTACCGCTTTTCTAGCAACCATAAAATCCTCCATTTAATTTACCACTGTTCAATTAACAGTGTAATACAGCAACACAAATTAATCAAGTTGAGGATAAATGCTTTTTTCATTGGACAATTGCTATTCGGCATTAAAAAAGACTACTCCAAATCGGAATAGTCAAGTTACGCATCATTCCAAACAATTTCTCCGCATTGTTCTTCATGATCTATTTTTACATCAAAATAATGTTTTTCATAAAAATAAGTTAATCGATCAACATGATCAAAATCTCTTTCTACAATATCTCCCGTTATATATTGAACATTTTCATCTCTTGCTAAATCCTTTAAATGCTTCATTAATATAGATCCATACCCTTTATTTTCTTCTCCTTTAATATCGGCAATATGAATCGTGTTATCATCTTTATATTCTGTCTGAATTGCTGAGTGCCACTTTCCACGATATGGACTATCACAACTATGCAGCATTAACTGACAGTTTTCTTCATCTCTATCTGCATAAATTACAACCCAATTATCTTCTTTCGTTTGATCTATACTAATCACTTCTGCGTTTTTGGCAATTTCTTTAATATTATTTTGCATGCGAAAGAGCTGTATTTCCAATGAATCTAACTCTTCCTTCAGTTGTTCTTTATTTTTATCATTTTCCAAAAAAGCTGATCCAATCATCTCTTTCACCTCCATAATGTTATACAAACACAGTTTGCTATTTTACTAGATAATTAGGTATGATTTCAAGTGTTAGAAAATTCGATATCGAATAATACAAATAGTACTTAATAATCCGACAAAATAACCGATATATAGAAAAACGCGTCTTGTCTACAATTGGGGGATACATATGAAGAAAATAAAATTCAGATTTAAGAAAGCAAAACCGGCAAAAGTTAAAGCAAAGCCTGCAAAAAGTAAAATGAAGAAAAGATTAAATTTAATTCGCAACATGAAGATTAGCAGAAAGTACATGACCGCCTTTTTTACAACAGCAGGCTTATTCTTAATTGCCGGCGTTATTGTGTACATTCAATTAATCAAAGGTCAACAGGATATCGAAAAGATTGATGAATATAGTAAACGGGTAAATGATATGGCAGACATGTCCGCTATCATCCAAGGTAAAGATGTACAAATCGCTGATTATTTGCTTTCTGAAAGCAATCGATACATAGAAGCATTTACAGATTACCAGGAACAATTCGATGCTTTAGTGGAAAAAGTAGAACCTACTATGAATACGGAACAGCAAAAAGTTTTATTTACCCAAATAATAGAAAATGACCAAGAACTCAATAGTATCTTTTTCGATGAAATCGGTTCTGCTCTGGATAGTGGTCAGCAATATCTAGCAGGCTTAATCCGCAATCGATCATCTGAGTTAAGATCAACTACTGTTGGATTAGTTGATGAATTAATGAATATTGTCAAAAAGGATCAAGAAGAAGCTGTACAGCAATCAAAAAGTAGCTTAGATGCAAGTGCACTCTTATTAGTAATAGCAATTCCTGTAGCACTAATAGCTGGTATTGTCTTGATGTTATTTATTAGCCGATCTATATCTTCTAATCTAAATAACGTCGTCAAGATTACTTCTGAGGTAGCGAGCGGAAACTTATTAGTAAAATCAATGGAATACAATAGTAAAGACGAAATTGGTCAATTAGCAAATGCTGTGAATCAAATGAAGGAGAACATTCACAATATCTTATTAAAAGTTTCTTCTGCATCTGAACTAGTTTCATCAAGAAGTGATGTACTAACTCAATCTGCAGTTGAAGTGAAGGAAGGTAACGAGCAAATCGCAACAACAATGGAAGAGTTATCTTCAGGTTCGGAAACGCAAGCTAACAGCGCTTCTGACTTAGCAGAAAGCATGAATGATTTCGTTCAAAGAGTAAAGCTTTCCGAGCAAAATGGACAAGAAATTGCCAAATCATCAGAAAATGTATTAAGCTTAACGAATGACGGTACTACATTAATGAAACAGTCTGTTACTCAAATGAATCAAATTGACACAATTGTTGCAGAAGCTGTTGGCAAAGTTCAAGGGTTAGAAAATCAATCGAATGAAATTTCCAAATTAGTGTCCGTGATTAAAGATATTGCAGATCAAACGAACTTATTATCACTAAATGCAGCAATCGAGGCTGCCAGAGCGGGTGAACATGGTAAGGGATTTGCAGTAGTAGCTGATGAAGTGAGAAAATTATCCGATCAAGTAGCATCATCTGTAGGAGAAATTACAACTATTGTACAAAGTATCCAAATGGAGACAAATGATGTCGTTACGTCACTAAATAGTGGTTATAGTGAAGTAAAAGAGGGTACATCTCAAATTGAAGCAACTGGCCGTAGTTTTGAAACCATTAATAGTTCCGTTTCAGAAATGGCAGAGAAAATAACAACTATTTCCGTAAACCTAAAAGATATTGCGGAAAATAGTAGTAATATGAATAATTTAATTGAAGAGATTGCTTCCGTTTCTGAGGAATCTGCAGCAGGAGTAGAACAAGCAGCTGCTTCATCACAACAAACATCAAGCTCTATGGAAGAAGTTTCTAGCAATGCAGACGAACTAGCGAAACTAGCAGAACAACTAAATGATGAATTAAAAGTATTTAAGCTCTAGTAACTAAACCCAATGCCCTTTCGTATGAATACTGGGCATTGGGTTTTTATTATAGGTTATGAATTTCCTTTTCATTTGGGTAATATAAATAATGTTGGAGGTGTAAATGATGATCATTGTAACTACAAATCAAATACCAGGAAAGAACGTTGTTGCTCTTAAAGGATTTGTACAAGGTAGTACGGTTCAATCTAAGCATGTTGGTAGAGACATTGGCGCAGGATTAAAAACGCTTGTTGGTGGAGAGATCAAAGGTTATTCAGATATGATGGTTGAAGCAAGAACGATAGCATTCCAACGAATGGTACAGGAGGCAGAAGATCTTGGAGCTAATGCCATAATAGGCATGCGCTATCAAACTTCACAAGTTATGAGTGCTGCTTCAGAAGTCATTGCTTACGGTACAGCTATATTAATTGACTAGTTGAAAACGATCTACCACAAAAGATAAGGTAGATCGTTTTCTTATTTAACGACTATGGGCCAAAAAACAGTCACTCGTATGGTCATTTACCATTCCAGAAGCTTGCATAAATGCATAGCAAATCGTAGGGCCAACAAATGAAAATCCACGTTTCTTCAAATCTTTACTCATTTCCTCTGACTCTTTCGTAGCAGCAGGTACCTTATCAATAGTCTCCCAATTATTTACTATGGGCTTTCCACCTACAAACTTCCAAATATATTGATCAAAACTACCGAATTCCTTCTGTACGTTTAAAAACGCCCTCGCATTTTTGATGACGGACCTAATCTTAAGTCTATTTCGGATAATCCCTTCGTTCTGCAAAAGTTCATTTACTTTTTCCTCATCAAAGTTACTTACGATTTCAGGTATAAATTGTTCAAAAGCTGTTCGATAATTTTCCCTCCGTTTTAGTATTGTAATCCAGCTTAGCCCAGCTTGAGCCCCTTCTAAAGACAACATTTCAAAAAGCTCTCGGTCATCATGAGTTGGTCTTCCCCACTCTTGATCATGGTAGGCAATATATAATGGATTATCTACTGGAACCCAATCACAACGTTTTTTATTTTCCAAAGCTACTCATCCCTTTTCTCTACTCTATTATCTTCATATGAAATCCAATCACTAAAACTCCCTGGGTATAGTTTCACATTTTTGTACCCCAAACGCTTTAAAGCAAGTATATTTGGACACGCCGAAACCCCTGACCCACAGGAAACAATGATTTCGTCATCTTTGTTTAATGATGCAAAATGTTCTCGAAGCTCTTCCTCCGTTTTCCATGAGCCATCTTCTCGTAAGACATTCTTCCAAAAGAAATTTTTGGCACCTGGAATATGACCTGCCTTTTTATACAGAGGTTCTTCCTTTCCAAGATAGCGATCCTTTGCACGTGAATCGATTAATATTGCATCTGCAGATTCTATATTTTCTTTTATTCGATTAACATCAACAATCTGATCTTGACTAACATTTGGCTGAAACGTTTTCTTTCTAAACATCGGTACTTCTATAGAAGTTTCATATCCCTTTGCAATCCAAGCAGCAAACCCACCATCCAATAGGTAAACTTTCTCATGTCCCATATATTGAAGTAGCCACCAAAGCCTGGAAGCAAACATATCATTGTGTTGGTCGTAAACGACAACAGTTGTATCCTGATCGATACCAATTTCACCAAGTTTTTGAGCAAAATCTTTTGGATTTGGTAACGGGTGTTTTCCACCATGCTCATAAACTTTTCCTGAGAGATCGTTATTTAAATCCAGATAAGCAGCACCTGGTATGTGCCCACTCTCATATGCTATTCTACCGGCGCTTGGATCTTGTAACTGAAACCGCACATCTACGATGACGATATTTTCATTTTGAGTTTGCAACTTTTCTAATTGTTCAGCATCTATTAAAAACATTATGATATCCCTCCACTAGTTTATTATTTTACCCATATAATACTCATCAACAAACATGCCGTCTATGAAGAGTGAATCCTTCTTCATTCCTTCAATTTCAAAGCCAGCGTTTTGGTATAAAGAAACTCCAGCATTATTTTTCGTTACAACAGTCAGTTCTAAACGATGAAGTGTGTTCTCTCTAGCCCAGTGATCCAATTCATTAAATAACGCAGTTCCTATTCCCTTACCTCTATACGCGGCAAGGATTCCGATAACTAAATAGGCACTATGTTTGGTTCGTTTTGTATTTCCACCGATTGCAAATAGATAGCCGACGAGCTGCTCTCCTTCTTCAACAACGAAAATAGTTGCATTGTCTTGCTTCGTTAAAGCTTGAATCATGTTACGTTGTTTTTCAGCAGTAGGCTTTCTCTCCCCAGGATCATAAAGCATAAACTCACTTTCACTTTCAACCTGTTCCACTAACTTCGCCAAGCCCAACGCATCATCTAACCTAGCCTCCCTAATCATACGATCCCCACCTTTTGTCGAAAATTGTCGGTGCCTGTCACCTGTCGAATTTTGTTCCTCTTCATTATATTCGATAAAAGTTCGTGTTTTCCTCTTAGAAAATATTTCGAGTTACGGTATAATTAGAATAAGATTACATAAAGGAGAGGTAACCATGAGAGAAGATATCATGAAACGATTTACTACGTATGTACAAATTGATACCCAGTCAAATGAAGAACATGATACAACACCTTCTACACCTGGACAATTTGAGTTAGCAAATCTATTACTGGATGAACTGAAAGCTATTGGTATGGAAGACGTTACGGTGGATGAAAATGGATATGTAATGGCTACTCTACCAGCAAACACAGACAAGGATGTCCCTACTATCGGTTTCCTTGCCCATGTTGATACAGCAACTGACTTTACTGGTAAAAACGTAAAGCCACAAATCATTGAAAACTTTGATGGCAACGACATCACATTAAATAAAGAATTAAATGTAGTCCTCTCAGCGAATGAATTCCCTGAGTTACCAAGCTATAAGGGACATACATTAATTACAACCGATGGAACAACATTGCTTGGAGCAGATAATAAGGCAGGTATTGCCGAGATCATGACAGCAATGGATTATTTAATTAAAAACCCAAATATAAAGCATGGGAAAATCCGTGTTGCCTTTACTCCTGATGAAGAAATCGGTCGTGGACCACATAAGTTTGATGTCGATCGTTTCCAAGCAGCCTATGCCTACACCGTAGATGGAGGACCACTAGGAGAGCTTCAATATGAAAGCTTTAATGCAGCTGGGGTAAGAGTAACTTTTAATGGAAATAGTGTTCATCCGGGAACAGCCAAAAACAAAATGGTTAATGCCGGAAAAATGGCCGCTGAATTCATTAATAAGTTCCCAGTACAAGAAGCACCTGAGCATACAGAAGGATACGAAGGATTTTATCATCTCATTTCTGTTAATGGAGATGTGGAACAAACAATAGTAACATATATTATTCGTGACTTCGACCGAGATAGCTTTGAAGAGAAAAAAGCTACTCTTCAACATTTTGTTGAAGAAATGAAAGAAAAACATGGCGATTCTAGTGTTGCATTAGAAATGAATGACCAATATTACAACATGCGTGAGAAAATAGAACCTGTTATGGAAATCGTTGATATTGCCAAACAGGCGATGCAAAATCTAGATATTGAACCTATCATTCGGCCAGTCCGTGGTGGTACTGATGGATCACAATTATCGTACATGGGGTTACCAACACCGAATATTTTCACAGGTGGAGAAAACTTCCACGGCAAATTCGAATACATTTCCGTAAACAATATGGAAAAAGCAACTAAAACTATTGTAGAAATTTGTAAGTTATTTGAAAAAGAACAGTAATAAGGAAGTCAGATTCGTTTACGAATCTGACTTTCTTATTTTTTTACCCCGAACGATATAATCAACCCAATAACTAATAGAAGTGCAAGCACACTAAATGTTAACGTATAGCTCCCGGTTTTCATTAATCCTATTCCAACAATGGGTCCAAGCATGGCACCAATAAATAAAATGAATGCGTAGAAGGAGTTGGCTAATGCTCTTTGCTCTCCCCCCAACTGCCCCACCAGCATCATTATAGCAGGAAATATCATAGAAATACCTCCTACATAAATGATGCTCATGATAACAATCAACAATAAATGCCATGCTATACCTAATGAAAGCAATCCAATAATTGCCGTTACAAGACCAAGTCTTAATGTTGTCATGACCCCCAGTTTATTCACGATCATTCCCGTCAGTGGCGAAAGAATCATTCCAATTATACCAACAGCTCGTATATATAGAATTTCTACATCCGTAAGATGGAAAGGAGAACTACTTAAATATCCACCCAGTACGGTATACATCCCAATAAAAGTAAGTAACAGAAAAATGGTTATGGTATAGCAATATATAAAATTCTTTTGGCTAAAAATTACCTTTGTTTGCTGTAAATAATAGGATACTCCTTTATGTGTGGTACTCTTTCCAGAGGATGGAAGACTACATAATACAGTAAGAAAAGTGATGAAATAAAAGATACCGAATAAGATAAAAACAAAATGCCAATCAAACGTTTGATTAATAATATCTGCAATCACTTGACCAAAAATTCCCGCCGTTACGTACCCAAAACTAATAAATCCGATAGCTGTTACTATTTTTTTCTTTGGAAAAATATCAAATACATATGCTAATGCTGTCGGAGCAAATGTTGCCGCTACAAAACCTTGTACTCCACGAAGTACAACCAACCCATAAAAGGAATGAACAAAACCGATGGCAAATGTTATGATGGTTAATGAGGCTAGACCAAATACGATAATTTGTTTCCTACCATATCGATCTGCTAGTGGCCCAAATAACAAAAAGCCAATTCCATAAAAAAGAGAAAAAGAACTACTAGTCCAAGCAGCTACTGTTTCCGTGACTTGATATTCACTAGAAAATGGAATGATAAGCGGTGTTGTCACATAAACACTAGAAACAACGATTAATGCACACCAAAATAGCAAGCCGATTATGGCACGATAATTCAACACTAAGTTTGGTTTAATTTCGGTAACAGCCTCCGACATTTGAGCGCACTCCTTTCGATATACCTTCTACATCTATATGGAAAAATGGCAGGAATGTGCGACTGCATATGCTCCAGAATACCCCACTAAACAAATTGTATTTTTTTTACATTTTACACATAAATACCTATTGATCCAGTTAGATGGTTTATGAGAAAATAATATCTATGCTTGTTAAATAGAAACTGAAAGTATCTTTTCACCAACGTATACGAAGGAGAGGCGAAACATGCTGAAAGGCAAAAAATCAATAGCTGTATTCGTTATTGTAATAGCGTTATTGTTAACTGGTTGTAATTCTTTTCATCAAGAATCTCCAGAAGAAACAAGCCAACCGGATACTAGCAATGAACAGGATCAAGAAGAACAGCAAGATGATAATAATGAAGATATAAATGAGGAAGAAGAAATGCTAACCCTACCAAAGAAAGATTTACAAAAAGGTGACAAGGGTGAACCCGTTCGTATATTACAAGAAATATTAATCGAACTTGGATATGAAATAGACTTAACAGAAATATATAATCAAGAAACCGTGTGGGCAATCACGGACCTTCAAGTACAACAAGAGGATTTTGATGTCACTGGAATTTATGAAGAACAAACGAGGGAAATCCTAGAACTAGTCATAACCGGTGACCTGCAAATAACTCCTGGTTCTGCATTAGCCTTTCAAGAGAGTACTACAATAGATGAGGAAACTGTAGAATTGGGAAATCCTTATGAAATATTAGCTCTGATTAATAAAAAACATGCTTTACCTGCGGATTACGAGCCAGAAGATCTTGTCGTACCAGACGTCCGCTTCCCTTTTCCTGAGGACCTTCCGAAAAAACAAATGAGAAAAATAGCAGCCAAGGCCCTTGAGCAAATGTTTGCTGCAGCTGATCAAAAAGGTTTAGATTTATTTGCTCAGTCAGGATTTCGTTCTTACGAAAGACAGGAAGGGCTATTTGCCTCTTATGTAAGTGCTCATGGGGAAGAGGAGGCAAATACGTTTAGTGCAAGACCAGGTGAGAGCGAACATCAATCTGGGCTCGCGATGGACGTCACAAGTCCTGATGCTGACTATCAATTAACCACGGCGTTTGGTGAAACGGAAGAAGGCATATGGCTGCAGGAAAATGCCGCAGATTTTGGGTTTATTATCCGCTATCCATTAGGAAAAGAAGAAATAACCGAGTATCAATATGAACCATGGCATTTACGTTATGTTGGAGTTAGAGCAGCTAAAGAAATCATGGAACAAGAAATAACTTTGGAAGAATATTTAGGAGAATTAAAAAAGAACTAGGGCTCGAATTCCTAGTTCTTTTCCTGTTCACAAAAAATCTATTGTGTAACTTCGGAATTCGCTTCTGATTCCGCTACCTGCTTCACGCGCTCGACAAATTGAATAACCACTTTGTCCCCACCACCAAGTTTCATTAATAATTTCGCAATCCACTTTAATGGTTTGTTCGTCGTCGTATACACAAAATACGTTCTACCATCTTCTAGCTGCTCTACCTCATAAGTTGCTGTAATCTCAAACATATTTGCTAGTATAAAAGCTACTTTCATTTTCTTATGATCGGCATGGTTCTCATAAGCCAATGTTTCTATTTCATATTCTTGAACCCGTTTCCTCTCTTGAAACTTCTGGAGATAAATACTTCCTACTTTATCTTCTGTCTCTTTGATTAGCTTATTCTCAATTACATTCGGCATTATTTTTTGCATGTCTTCTAAGGAACCATCAAGCAATTTCCATACCTGTTCAATTGGGGCATTAATATTCTTGCCCTTTCTCCACTCTCTCATCAAATCAACCTTTCAAGAATAATCATTTATCTAATTCTATCATATTGCTACTACTAAAAAATATAATGCTAGTGTTTGTTAAAATGGCTTCAATATCATCAAAGCTATCACAATCAGGAATATCGTGTTTTCCATTCTTTCCACAAAAAATAGTCTCTTAGCAAGCATATGGTATTGTTCAGGAATCTCCTCTCCCTTATACGCTTGTAAAAGTTTCTTAATTGGTTTAGATCTTGGTGATAGGACGAGGGGACCAAATGCTAATGCAATTAAAAACAATATTAAACTTGTCATATACCACCCTTGTTTAAAAAGATATGGATGAATAAACCCCATCCATAATCCGGTGATTAATAATAAACTACCACCGACCATCACAAAAATATGTAATCGATTACGTATAGCGTAGGCATGTCTGAGTTCAGTCATCGTCGAAGCATTTGATACTGTAAAAATCATGACAAAACCAGGTCCCATGCCTACTATAGCTGAAAATATATGAATAAATACTAAGAATTCATAGAATGTCATGTGTATCACCTCCAAGTATCCTATCACCATATTATCATGAATAGCATGCAATAGACGCGAGAAATATCACATGTAAATTTGCTTTTTAGCAAGATTTCAACTACAATTATTGAGAATAATTATCAATTACACAACAAAGGGGTAGATTCTCGTGGAAAATATAAAGCAGCGATCCCAGCTCGCACAAATCATTCGTGAACGTCGCGCTGTTAAAAAGGGATATACGAATAAAGAAGTAACCGAAGAAGTTGTTCTCGACTTACTTGATAGTGCTGTGTGGGCACCAACACATGGTATGCGCCAACCATGGAGGTTTATCTTTATCGGACAAGATCAAAGACCCGATTTTGCTAGAAGAGTAGCTGCAACATATCCAGAAGAAAAGCAAGCAAATCGAGAAGCATATTTAAATGAACCAAATGCTGTTCTCGTTGTTGTCATGGATGAACCAGATAATCAAAAACAATGGGATGAAAATTATGGGGCTGTTTCATGTATGATTCAAAATTTTTGGTTACTCGCTTGGGAACAAAAACTAGGAGTTGTTTGGAAAACAAACCCACATATATACGATCCAAAAGTAAAAGACATTTTACAAGTAAGTGAACACGAAAAAATTGTAGGTTTTTTACATATGGGGTATTTTGATCAAGATCCTGTGGAAAAAGAACGAATTTCTGTATCAGATAAATTTTCAACGTACAACAAATAGAAGAAACACCAAATGCGTACTAGCATTTGGTGTTTCTTACTTAATCCCAAACTGTATTTTTTAACTGATTGTCACGTTGATGACGTTCGATGGCCAGTTCGATGAGCTTACTGATTAATTCGGAGTAAGGAATACCACTAATCTCCCATAGCTTTGGATACATACTGATCTTTGTAAACCCTGGTAATGTATTCACTTCATTTACGTATAACTCTCCACTTTCTGTTAAGAAAAAGTCTACACGTGCTAGTCCTTCACACTGTAATGTTTCAAAAGCTTTTACAGCTGCATTTTGGACCTTCTTCGTCATTTCTGCAGATAATTCTGCAGGAATGGCAAGTTCTGCACCTTTTTCATCAATATATTTGGATTCGTATGAATAAAATTCTGTTTGAGGTAATATCTCTCCAGGAACTGATGCAATCGGGTCTTCATTTCCTAAGACAGAACACTCAATCTCCCGTCCAACAACTGTTTCTTCAATAACAATTTTGTTATCATACTGGAAAGCTGAGTCGACAGCTTCATCAAATGCTTCTTTTGTTGAAACCTTACTAACCCCGACAGATGACCCTTGATTTGCCGGCTTAATAAACATAGGTGTTCCTAAGTATTTTTTAACCTCTTCGAAATTTACCATATTGCGCTTCGCTTTTGAAAAAGTTGCTCCTTTAGCAACGTTTAATCCAGCAGCATGAAGGAGACGTTTTGCGATGTCTTTGTCCATACAGATTGAAGAACCTAGTACACTCGGTCCTACAAATGGTAGGTTTGCAATGCGTAACATTCCTTGAAGACTACCATCTTCCCCTAACGTTCCGTGTACAATTGGAAAGACAACATCTAATTGATCTAGATTAACCGCATTTCCTGCATGAATCAATTGACGATCCATAGACCCGGGAACAATAGCAATATTATCGTTTGATTTATTTAATTGTATTAGTTTTGGATTTTCGGCATTGATCAAATAAGAGGATTGATCATTTAAATGCCATTTTCCTTCTTTATCAATTCCAACTAGTACGACTTCATATTTTTCTTTATCAATTGCATCTACAATGTTTTTTGCAGATTGTAGGGAAACTTCATGCTCAGCAGATTTTCCACCGAAGATAATACCGACTTTTTTCTTCATCATAGACTTCCTTTCCAAGAAATTAAACCATATATTTAAAATAGCATAAACTAGCTTGTTTTTGATAGTAACAACAAGGAAAAGTCATCTAAATTTAATGAACTCGAAAAAAAGAGTGACTACAAATGTAATCACTCTTTCTCTCACCAAGCTATTTCTTCATAATAGGGATCCAAACTTCACAGCGATGGTCATCATCATCAACTTTTCCTTCGATAGGATATACTTCCATCTCAGGTGCATTAGCATGTTCATACCCTGTTGAAGGGAACCATTCCGAAAATATTCTTTCCCATACTTTTTGAATAGATCCTGGAAGTGGACCGACTGCTTCAAACACAGCCCAAGTAGAAGCGGGGATTACTTTTTCTTCCCAATCTGCAGGTGCTTCATCATTTTTTTCAACTGCAATAAAGTAAGTGAATAGATCCTGTTGACTATCAAACTCCATGCAAACTCCAAGAACTCCCATGGGACCAGAAGCTTTTTCCAACTCTTCGCCAAATTGACTAGTATTTGTTTCCTGCCAGAATTCTGGGATTCTACGTAAATTTTCCCCATCTCTTGTTGTCACTTGAATTCCTTTACCCATAATTCGAAATGCTTTTCTTTCCACGATTCTGTAATCCATTTCAACATCTCCCTTTATTTGAATTTGAAAGGATAGCTTAGGAAAGGCCTTCAGCGACTGACCTTTATTCTTTACTGTTGACGGACTTAATCCATGTACTCTCCTAAAAGCTTTTGAGAACGATTCTGGTGTTTCATAACCATACTTTAAAGCAACATCAATTACTTTACTATTTGATTGAATCAATTCCTGAGCTGCAATGGTAAGACGACGTTTTCGTACATACTCGGCTACCGTTACACCTGTCAGAATATGAAACATACGTTGAAAGTGAAATTTTGACATATGTGCAACCGCAGCAACTTGGTCAATCTCAATTTCATATTCCAGATTTCTTTCTATATAATCAATGCTATCAATTAATCGCTGAAGTCCAGACAAATGCACGATCCCCTCTCTTCATATCAATTTAGCACGCTTCCTATCTTAAATCCTGCTAATTTGTGCTTTCTTTTGACAGAGTAAAACTACTATTTTCTAATATTATAAATCAAAACTTCATATAATTGGCAGTTTTCCCATAAAAAAGAGAGCCAGCATATAGTTTTACTGGCTCTAAAATTTCATGGATTGTGGGTAAGATCTACTCTGGTACATGTAGATCTCTACTATTTTCTATGTCATATCGAACTAATCGGTGTTGGCAAATAAACTAGTACATACATATATTTCTTATTATAATTATGGCCAACTTCATCATTTTTACTAGAAATAGACTAGTAAACAACCACGGTGATCTTTCATACATAGATTATAATGTATCAAAAAATATAAAAAGAAAGAGAGGTTTTTCTATGAGTTGTTCTCAAGGCAAATTCCAAGAAGATTGTGTTTGTGAAGTTGTTCGTAAAATTGTCAAAGCACAAGACGAAGTAGCCGCTGCTGCAAATGATAACTGTTGTACTACTGGGTGTAAACAATCTATTGACCAGTTACTCTCCCCTACGGTTTCCCCTGTCGATACTACTATTCCATTCCTACTTTATTGCAAAGGGGATTGCGATCTTTTTGTTGCAACAGGGGTAAAAGGCAATGCTGTGTATGATTGCGTAGAAACTGCTGTGTTCCGTGCTAAAAAGATTGACAAGGGGTGCTGTGCTGTTCTAGAGCTACTAGAATTCGAGGAAGCTCCTTGCCCACCACACCATCATGATAAAAAGGCTAGTGGATGTGATTTAATTGTTCCACCAAATACAGGCAATCTAGTGGAAACTGGAATTTGTATTACTGTTGATCTTCACTGTTTCTGTGCAATTCAATGTTTATCCCCAACAACACCTTTAGAAGTCTAATCACCTCCAAATCACATTCCAAGACTGCATTTTTTATGTAGTCTTGGTTTTTGGGTTAGAGGTGAAAGAAATAACTACACAAAGCACGATTGATTGGAATTATTTGAAGACAAATATATAAAAATGTGATTGGATCAAATTTTAGAATATCCAATCACATTTTCCATTTATATTTCTCTTCTCATTGCTTTTAACACATCAATTTGTGTTGCGCGCTTCGCTGGACGCAATCCAGATAGCACCGTAACAAATAGACAGATCCCTACTGCTATAAATACGAGACTTATTGGTATAGACGAAAACTGTAATCCTTCTGGCATGTCTTCTTCAAAGGCCATTTCAATAATCAGTGGAAGACCAACATTCACTAAGAAACTAACTCCATAGGCTACAATTGTACCGATAATTGCTCCAATAATCCCAATGTAGCTACTTTCAAATAGAAATATTTGCTTAATCGTTTTCGGATTAGCACCAATTGCTTTCATAATTCCAATATCTGGCGCACGTTCTGTAACGGCCATTGTCATCGTATTATAAATACCGATAGACGCAATGATAATCGCAATCGTACCAACTAAAATTAATCCCGCTTTAGCAATTGTAAATAGCATATTTATCTGTTTCATTTCATTGACAACAGAATATATTGCATAATTTTCCGATTTCAGTTCATCAGAAATCTCTTGAACCTCTTCTAAATTAGTCGCATATACGGTTACTTCATCAAACGTATTCGTACTTTCTTCTTCAACGTCCTGTGGGTCTACACCTAATTCCCCTCCAGGTGTACCAGTAAATTCCTGAACTTCTGTATATACATCTTGAGAAATAAACACACTTTGATCTTTCATCCATTCTCTTGATGGCTCTTCTAATACTCCGACAATTGTTAACGGAATAGTCTCTGTTACCTCTTCCTTATCCACTTGCTTTCGCACAGTCATTTCAATCGTTCTATCCAGTAAATTATCTTGATATAAATATTCTTCTTTTATCTCTCCGCTCTCTTCATCATAGACATTTTCACCCTCGGTGATGTCAGTTAAGTAGTCCCTAAAATGATACCCTACTATTATTTCATTCTCATTTTTTGGCAATCTACCCTCGTTTAACTTAATCCCTGACTTTTTTTCACTCGCAAAATCAGTTGCATATGCCATTGCTTCTGCCTGGTATGATTCCAATGTAAATGTAGGAATTTGGCGAAGTTGATTTCTTTTCGTTACAGCTTTAACTCCAGCCACTTTCTCTAAATAAGATATATCTTCCATTGTCAACGAACGATAATTATCCCCTTCTTCATAGCCATACACATCAATCTTTGTAACAATCTGCTCTTCTAAAGTATCCTGCACTACTGACTCTTGTAATCCATAGCCTACTGATGCAAGTACGATAAGGAAAGTACAACCCATTGCAGTAGCTAGTATGGTCATCATCGTTCTAACTCTATTTTTCTTAATGTTTTGTCTTATAAATTGAAATTGATCTTTTAGCCTCATATCGATTCAGCCCCTTCAATAAGTTGTCCATCACGAATCGTAATGGTGCGGTGGCCGATACGTGCTACCTCTTCATCATGTGTAATAATCAAAAATGTAACTCCTAATTCTTCATTTAGTTGTTTGATAAATTGTAAAAGTTCTGTTTCGGTTTCGCTATCAAGACTACCGGTTGGTTCATCTGCGAGGATCAATGGTGGTTCCAATATTAATGCTCTCGCTATACTCACCCGTTGCTGTTGACCTCCAGATAGCTCGCTTGGATAGTGATCCTTAAAACTTTCCAACCCTACTTTTTCTAAAATTTCGATTGTTTTCTGCCCTCTTTGCTCCTCAGTCTCTCCCTTTAAAATGAGTGGAAGTTCAATATTTTGATAAGCAGTCATAGTGGGAATCAGTTGAAAGCTTTGAAAGATAAATCCCATATGATTCAAGCGAAAATCTGCAAATTTAGCTTCTGATAGGCTAGTAACTTTTTGATCACCTATCCATATCTCTCCCTCTGTTGGCCGTATAAATCCACTAATTAAATTTAATAGAGTTGATTTTCCTGAGCCACTCTTTCCAACTACGGAAACAATTTCACCTTTATCCACATGAAAAGTAATATCCTTTAGGACCGTTAATTTAGTTGTGTTCCCTTTCTTTCCTAGTTCAAAATGATGACTAAGCTGTTTTATTTGTATCAAAAACATTTCCCCCAATTATTTAGTAATATCAATTTCATTAATATATAATTTATAGTTCGATTGAACTGAATCCGGGTCGGTCCTCTCAAGTATACCTTCATATAATAGTTCCTCTGATTCTAGATCCGAGATTATAATGGTATTCCTTTTTTTATTATTCTCATCAAAATTAGCAGCAACAATGTACATTTTGTCATTTGCAACTTTAATAAATGGCTCTAATTCTTCTATTGTCACTAGATCAAATGTTTGTTTAGAGGATATTTCTTCATTTTCAATATGATAAGAAATAACTTCTAGCCCTTCCTCTGTTGTATTTAATAAGTAAATGGAGCCATCATAAACAGATATTCTAGCGCTATCGATTAATTCTTGAAGCTCAGTAGGTAAAGAGAGCTCTTCGGTTTCACCAGTTTCAAAGTTATATGCATACAAGGTAACTTTTGTAGTTCTCATCCCATTTGGAGATTCTTCTGTTTCCATGACAGAACTGTCAGCAGCACCTTCCTCTTCGTCAACTATTTCCTCCTCTAGGACCACTTTTTTCAATAGAAAATATTTTTCCGAATTGACATCAGCTGTACTGTATAACGGAGCTAGTTCTGTCTGACCATTACCATCATCATCCCGAGGTATAGAATGAAACGTTTCTGTATCTTCTAGTTTTTTTGAAGCTATATCAAAGGAAAAAACGTGTATTTCTGTTGCATCAAGTCTATCTTGGCTACCATTTGGATGAATTAGCGTCACAACTTTTAATTTTCCATTAATGACTTGGACATCTTCCACACCAAGATAGTTATAATCTTCACTTTTTGGTACATTCAATTGAATAGAAGTCGTTTCCTCGGAGTCCTTATTCAATACGTCAATATCAAATACAAACTTTGTCGGCTCATAATCATGATACTTCCAATCTATTTCTGCATAAGCTAAAGTTGATGAATCCTCGTAATATGAATTTATTGTTTCCTGCTTTCCTCGCATAAAGTTTCGATAATCCTTTTGATACCTTTTAATTACTGCAGAGCGGTTCGAACCAGCTAAGTATTCTAAGAATGAAGCTTCACTATGATAGAATGTTTCATTGTTAGTTATATCTACACGCTCATATAACCCTGACTCACCTGACTCTGCCCGTATTGTAAGATCTTTTAACTCTTCCTCACTACCACTTATATGCTTAAAACTAAACTCTGGATATTTACTAGATGCTACAATGGATTGAATATAGAACGTACTAATTGTAAGCACGATAACTGATACAATAGAAATTAACTTCCAATACCGTTTCATTTTCATCCTCCTATCACACTCTTATTCTTTTCTTTAACAAATAGGCGCTGACCCAGATTGATCCAGCTATAACAATAAGACCTGTAATCATCTCAAGGACAAATAATTCGATTGGATAGAAAAATTCCTGTAAAATAAAGGACTCTATAAGTATAGGTGAAAGAAATACCAATACGGATACCCCACCATATAACAATCCAAAGAATATTCCCTTCCAACGAAAACTACGCTCGAATAATATTGCTGTAAACAAGACTAATACAGCTGCGAACCCAGTCCCATAGTAAATCAGAAATTCAATAAACGTATTTGGAAAAAGAATATTTAAATGATAAAAAGTAGATATTATCTCATGAATAGATAAATCTAGTCTAAAATCGATAGGTACAATCAACTGCAAAATTCTACTCTCTATTGGAAACAGTATAAGTTGAACAGAAACTAGACCTAATACGAATAGTAAGATCGTAGTTGCTTTTGCTAGATATACATTTATTCGTGCAGTTGGAAGCATTAATAAGCGATAAATAAACGTATTCTTACCCAGCCAATCACGGTACCAAATAAATAATACATATATGGTCAACGTGGCGATACAAAGGGCAATAGGTCCCGAAAACCATAATGTTTGGACAACTAATTCAAAAGACATTCGACCATATTGTTCTAAAAAAGCTTCCTTTGGCATTAATTCTTCATAAATTAATTCATTGGCCCGGCTTAAGTATTGATTAGCCCGAACAATAACCCCAATTATTTGTGAAACAATCGTAACGCCTATCAAAACAAGGTAAATCTTCATAAACCGATTCAATTCGAAGTTAACTAATTTCAAATATCTATTCACGACCGATACACCTCTCTCATTACATCAATGACGGACTTCCCTTCTTTTTCACGGACCTCTTCTGTGTTGAATTCTTTTATCACAACACCTTCATCTAGTAAGATGACCTTATCAATCAAGTGCTCAATATCATTTATTTCATGCGTAGTTATGATAACGCCGCGGTCCTCAATCAAATGGCTAGTAAATACTTCAGCAATTTGTTCTCTGCTAAAAATATCGATCCCCGAAAATGGTTCATCCATTAATACATAATCCACATCCATTGCCAAGCCTAGTAAGAGATTTACCTTTGCCGTATTTCCCTTCGAAAGATTTGCAATTCGTTCATTCCGATCCAACTTGAAAAAAGCTAGCATTTCATCTGCTCTTACTTGATTCCAACAATCATAAAAATCCTCCATAAATTGCATGGCTTCTGAGATTCTCATTTGTGGTAGCATCGTAATCGCATCCGGTATGAACGTGATTTTTTCATAACTTCCTTTATGAATTTCTTCTCCGTTGATTAGAATTTGTCCACTGTTAATAGGTGTTAATGCCATAATCGCATTCATAACTGTTGTCTTACCTACACCATTGATCCCTATTAGGCAAGTAATTTCACCTTTTTGAGCTGTAAAGGAAATTCCTTTTAACACTGGTTTTCGACCGAATTTTTTCGTGATCTCTTTCACTTCAATCATGGGTATCCCTCCTATTCTTCAACTTGTTTCTCATAGTTTTCTTTTACTAAATCTAAGACTTCATGTAACGGAACATTAATGGAACGAACAGAGGTGATAAAAGAATCAACCGCCTGCAGTATAAGCTCTTCCCTAACTGCATGTAATACCTGTTCATCTTTTGTAATACGACTTGGTAAATTCCGTTCGGTGTAAATCAATCCTTGTTCCTCCATTTCTTTATACGCTCGCTGCGCGGTGTTTGGATTAATCTTCAATTTATTTGCAAGCTCTCGACGAGACAGGATCTCTTGTCCAGGCTCCAAGCTACCTGTTGCAATTTGTTCCTTAAAATGTCGAATAACCTGAATATACACAGGATCCCGGTTATTAAAATTCACCTTCATTGCCACAACTCCTAATCATTCATGATGAGGTCACATTCGCCTGTGTATTAATCCATTAATACACTAGAACCAAAAAAATATGTACTAAGTGCTTAATACACTATCTGAAATGTATTATACGCTTAATACACTTTCTGTGTCAACAAGCTTTTTATTAATATGTTAAAATAAAAAGGAAATGTAGCTTTTACTTAGAAGGAGAATTACCATCAATGAAACTCGTATCGTGGAATGTAAATGGACTTCGAGCATGTGTAAGAAAAGGATTTTTAGATTATTTCCATAAAATCGATGCAGATATTTTCTGTGTACAAGAAACAAAACTACAAGAGGGTCAAATTCAACTAGATGTAGAAGGGTATTATCAATACTGGAATTACGCAGAACGAAAAGGTTACTCTGGAACTGCGGTTTTCACAAAGAAGAAACCACTATCAGTAAACTATGGATTAGGTAATGATTCATCTCAAGTAGAAGGTAGAATCATAACATTAGAGTTTGATTCCTTTTATTTAGTTAATGTATATACACCTAATTCACAACGAGATCTGGCCCGTCTAGATATCCGCTTAGAGTGGGAGGATCGCTTTTTAGAACATATAAAGACACTAGATGCAATGAAACCCGTTGTTTTATGCGGAGATTTGAATGTTGCCCATCATGAAATAGATTTAAAGAATTACAAAACCAATCACGGAAATTCCGGTTTTACGAAAGAAGAACGGGGAAAAATGACGAGGTTATTAAATACTGGATTTGTAGACACTTTACGGCATTTTCATCCTGAAACAGAAGGTCTGTATACTTGGTGGTCCTATATGAAAACGGTTCGGGAAAGAAATATTGGCTGGCGAATTGATTATTTCATCGTGTCTAATCGGTTAGAAAATTACTTGATAGACTCCCAGGCTCATACCGAAATCTATGGGAGCGATCATTGTCCCATTATATTAGAAATGGAAGCACCCAAAAATCATTAGGAGGGGAAGTTATTGCATTCGTATAGTAAAACATTATTACGCTTTTCAGCAATTTTTGCATTAGTTGGTGCATTTTTAGGCTCACACATGGCTGGTGCAGGAAGTTATGCATTTAAAACGGTTCATGCTCATATTCTTGTTGTTGGCTGGTTAACCTTATTTGCCTGGGCAGTGTATTATAAGCTATTTACACCTGCAAATAAAATCATAGCTCTTCTCCATGTATGGACAGCCATTATCGGTGCTATCGGACTAACATCTGGCATGTGGTTCTATTATCTTAATCCATTTGATTTCGGCAATACCTTTACTACTGTATTCTTTATTATTGGTGGAACTACTTTATTAATAAGTTTTGCATTATTTGCCTTGTTAACGTTTATGAAAACAGATGAAAAATAATCGAAGGTTACTATTCAGTTCATTTCAATTACGAAATAAGATTAAAGTCAGCAACTTGTAGAATATAACGCATTAAAAGAAGAAGGAATCATTCAGATGGAATTGCAAGATACATTTTGGGGAGCAAAACATGCGAATGTAAAGGATAGAAATGGAATTGCATGGGAACTTAACTTTCAAAAGTAAAAATAGTGCCAATAGATTATGCAATCTATTGGCACTATTTTTTATTGCTTCAGCTTTTGAAAGTAATCAATGATACCTAACGCACTAACTTGCATATCCAAATTAATCAAGATATACACCTCATGCTCATCATCTACAGCATGATCACGCAAATATGATTTAACCCGTTTTAATAATCTACTAGAAAGTTCGTCGTACCCTTTCCCCTCAGCGACAACTTGCTCTCCTTCTTCAACAAATACTTCCAACCATTCCGACACTTGTATTAATGCTTTCGTCGTTTTTTCCGTCATTCCAAAATGCCCATAATAAATGCGGTCAAGATTCCGATCAAGCATTCGTTTAATTGATGATTGCATGGCACTCGGGTCAAAGTGGTTCGGTGAAGTGGAAGGCAGAAACAGATCGATTCCCTCACGTATCAAGTGTTCATACCTTATACCAACCGTATCTCCAGTAAACATGCCCTTACTTATTGGATCATAGATACTGAGGTGATGCTTCGCATGTCCTGGAGTATCTAAAAACTGTAAGGTACAATTTGATCCGATTGAAAGTGTATCCCCTTCTCCTTTTACTAACAATCTATGTTCTGGAACAGGGATTATGGGATCAAATAGCTCTGAAAAACTATCCCCGTAAATTGCTCTTGCTCCTGCAGCCAGCTTTCTCGGGTTGATTAGGTGC
The DNA here is from genome assembly GCF_042684965.1 of Ornithinibacillus salinisoli. Classification (NCBI taxonomy): domain Bacteria; kingdom Bacillati; phylum Bacillota; class Bacilli; order Caryophanales; family Bacillaceae; genus Ornithinibacillus; species Ornithinibacillus salinisoli. The sequence continues at coordinate 84,221 of NZ_JBHUMI010000015.1, read as the reverse complement.
CGCTCTCCTCTCGGGTGCACTACGACTTTTGCATTAGGGCACTGTTGTAATAATAATCCCGCTCCTCCTGCATGATCTAAATGAACATGTGTAACAACAATATACTTTACTTGATCTAGTGAAAATCCTAGTATATCTAATGCCCTTTTAATATGCTTAACCGATGGACTTGGACCAGTTTCAATAATGGTTAGTTCTTCTTCATTAATGACATAACTACCTGTACGATCTGCGACACCTAAATCAAAACCGTCGATTAAATAGATTCGATCATCTATTTGAATTGGATCTTTCAATTGCATCTATTTTCCCCCTATTCTCTAGAAATCATTATCATCATGATAGCATATTTTTACTTTAGAAAATTAATAATTCCTTCAATTACTCCTTCTGTCAATGGAAGTTCTGGATTAGAGTAGGTACCCAGATTACCTTCTCTATCACTTGGAGCATCCTTTAAAACATGATTCATTGATTCATATAGCAATAAATCAGAATCTGCTTTTGCATTATGTAGCAGTTCAGCATCCTGCACAGGGACTTGCAGATCATTCTCTCCATTAATAATCAACGTAGGAATTTCCAATTTCTTAATTTCTTCTGCTCGATCATATTCCATCCATGATGCAGTAAATGGCTGTACAGATGGTCGGAATAGACTTTGCAGCTCAGGGCTAACTTCAGTAATCTGTTTGCCTTGCTTCATTTCCTTCATTATCTCTTCACTTTCATGTAGAAGATCCGCTGATAATTGATCTTTCAGTTGTTCATATAATACTTGATCAATTGGACGGCCTGCTCCGGCTATCGAGATAAAATGACTAACTCCTGTTTGCTGAGCTGCTAGCATGCCAACTAAAGAACCTTGACTATGTCCTATAATTCCAATCTTAGAAAAAGATGGATCTTTTTCTAGTAGTTCAACCCAATCTATTGTGTCCTCTACAAACTGTTCAAAACGCATATCTTCTTCTGGCATGATACTTATTTGGTTTTTACCAGCACCTCGTTTATCATATCGAACACTTGCAATACCTTCTGCAGCAAGTCCTTCTGCTAACAATTTCAAACTGTTATTTTCACCAGCTGAAGTATTACCATTGCGATCTGTTGGGCCAGATCCCGGAATAATTATTACAACAGGGAATGGCCCATCTCCAACCGGCGTTTCCATTTCACCATATAATGTACCGTACGAAGTTTCTATCTGTACAAATTTTCCCTCCTCATCAGTTGCTATCGTACTTTCACCTTTTGTCAATTGAAATGGAAATGACTGGCCATTCTGCTTAAAGGTACCAGAAATCGCATCATCACTAACTTCCCCTTCAAAGGTTATGTATTGATCTTGAATCTCCATGATTAATACGAAATGACCTTCATCCTTTAATTCAACTGTAGATAAAGGGAAGTTTTTTACACCTTGAACAGGAATACTTACAGTTCCTGTCATACCCTCCTCTTGCTCAAAATACATTTGTATAGCTAACGGCTGACTAGGTATAGCAATTTCCCCAGTCCAATTTCCCTCTAGCGCACTATCGATTTCGGCCTCATCTTGATCATTACTACAACCAAATAAAGTCACAATCATAATAAAAATACAAAGTATACATTTCTTCACGTTCATCACCTCTACTCCTATACGAATAGAAACTAATCCATGTTTCAAAAAAAGAGCACTAACTATACGCTAGCACTCTGTAGATCGTTTAGAAAAATAGTGACACAAGCCATGGTGCTGCATATAGAGTCATAAATTGAACACCATAATTAACTCCTTTTCGGTGCAAAAATCCTGCAACAAGTCCAACAAGTAGGACACCAAAAATATTGATAATCCCTGCGTCCATATAAGAAAGCATTAACACAAGACCAATAAACAGCCCCAGCATCGCTTCATGTGGAATATATTTAAACACAAAGCCACATATTTGCTGTGCATACTTAATAGTAATATAAAACGTAATACTTATAGCTACAACGGAACCAATTATTGTTGCTACAACAAAATCCCCCATTGTAAGCATATGATGAATATTATTTTCTGGTGTGAATACAGGCGGGGCATTAAACAAGGCACCACCGGGACCGATTGCAGTTGGTGATAATGGTAACCCAATAGCAATAAGTGGTATTAGTGTACCTGCAATATATGCTGCATTTGTTAACCCATCCATGCTGGATACTGCACGTGCAGCTCTTTTTACAGGATCTTTTATCCTACTTGTTAATGTTTCCCCAAGAAAAATAGTCATTCCTACGGGACTCATAAAAAAAGTCAATACACCAAACAAGGAAGCGAGTGAGGAAGTTCCAACTTCTTTTTTATCTAATATCTTGAATGGATTAGGGAACCCTTTTTCTACTTTTCTTTTTGTTAAAGTAATCTCTTTAATTCCGTATTTAGGTAGATTTTCTCTTACTTTTCTACGAAGTAATTCCACTAATTTAAGAATAACAGGACCTACTGTAATTCCAAGAAAAAATGAAGTAAAAACTGTCTTATCTTCTGGAACAACACCAATTTCCCAGTAAAGGTGTCGTAACCCTTGAATTAAGAACGCAAATGGAATAATCGATAAAAGTGCGAACCAGCGATTCTTTGTCATTAACGCTAGAAAAATTGCTCCACCTAAAAATACTTGATTTGCATATTGGGAAAGCGTGTCCCCGAACGGGAGAATAAAATTAGCTAACAGTAAGCTTAATGGAACTGCGATAATCGTTCCTATCACTGATCCTGATGCCATTTTTCGAATACTCATCTCTGGCATTCCGTGTTTTTTAAGCACCATCGCATGTTCAACCATCGGTGCAGACATAACACCACCAGGTATCCCAGCAATAGCAACCGGAATCGAATCGGTTAATTTTTTGGCAACAATTGCTGATATAAAAAAGGTCAATATGACAATTGGTTCAAAACCTGTTAATACTAAAACCATAGTTACTGGTGCAAGTACAGCAGTTTCATCTGTTCCTGGCGCAATACCAATAAGTGTATACACTATTGTTCCAATCAAGGAGGCTGTAACCATTTGAAGAATTAATAGAAGATCTAATTCCATGGATTATTCCTCCTCTTTCACGTAACGAAAAGTTCGTTTCGGTTTAATTAGTATACTACTAATAATAAATCCAATTACCGCTCCAATTAATCCAAAAATAAGTGGTTTTGGTGGTTCGTTGGGAGCAATTAAGTACGCCCCAAGGGTCGTTACACTACAGATGATCAGACTTATCATTAAATCCTTAATATGTACAAGATCTTCCCAAACCTCTATATTTTCTTCGTCCTGATTTGCTCTTACATCTCTATTTGACATAGCTTTCTCCTTTAATCTCAAGCTTTAACTTTATTCATTATACAATGAGATATTTCGCAACTAAAGAAATTTGTGGGTATATCTAAAAAAACGAAAGCAACGTTTTACTTTTACACCATAGTGAATAATTTATTTGCTTAAGATAAAAAATAGTGATGACTAAATTTAAGGAGGCTATAACGTGAACAATCAACAACAAAGTCAAAACCTACAAGGAACTTCACAAATGCCAGCCCAGCAAAGTCATGGAGGGCATGAATTATTTGATTCACATGAAGCAATCAGTGGATTAATAGGGGGCATGGAACAATACCTTCTCTATGATCAACATGTACAAGATCCAGAATTAAAAACGATGTTAGGTCAGCATAAAACCTTTTTGACTCAGTTATATAACACATTGGTAGAAACTTTAAAGACTGGTCAAGAACCAACTGTGCCGACACAAACTTATAATATGGCACAAAGTAATGATGTCATTTATGGTATGCAACCATCACAACCGAAAGCACCTGCACAATCCGTAAATGAATTAAACGATCAATGTATTTCTAGCTTCATGATGGGATGTCTAAAATCTTCAGCGTCTTCCTTTACAATGGCTGCATTGGAATCCACGAATCCAGTTATGAGGAGAGTATTTCAAGATAGTATTCCAAATCTCATCGAGATGGCGTATGAAGTTTTCTTATATCAAAACAAAAATCAATATTACCAAGTACCACAACTTAAACAACAAGATATGCAAAATTACATGAATAGCTTTGCCCCGATTCAAGGTCAAATGCCACACTAAATAAGATAAGGGTGTCCCTCATATGTGGAACACCCTTTTTTATTTATGTTTTGTTGCTCGGAACTGTCCGATGTTTGCTTGGAACTGTCCGATGTCTGCTCGGAACTGTCCGATGTTTGCTTGGAACTGTCCGATGTTTGCTCACGGCATAAGCCATCGAGCAAACATCTACATCACATGATCTAATCTAATAAACGATTATTCTCATCTACCTCCATGACTCTTGCAGTAGTTGAAGCATCCGCCCGATTATAGATTCCGTCACCGTTACAGACACTGCATCTATATTGCCAACCTTCTTGGTCAGCTAGTATGCCAGTTCCATCACATGCTTTACATCTTTTACTTCCATCAACCATTATTGCTCCTCCTTTCTCTTAAGATGTTATTTTTTTATCCTTCACCCAATTGATGATTCCACCTTTTAACATAATGTCAATTTGGCGCGGGGATAGTGCATGCCTTACTTTTATCTCTTGATTTTTACCTTTAACACTTAAATTGAATTCATTTCCTTGTTTTACTTTTTCACGTAATCCAGTTGCCTCAAGTACGTCTCCTTGCTCCAGCAAGTCATAGTTCTCTTCATTTACAAAGGTTAGCGGCAATACTCCAAAATTAACTAGGTTTTGCCAATGTATTCGTGCAAAATCCTTTACTAATGCAACTCGTAATCCAAGGTATCTAGGAGCAAGTGCAGCATGTTCTCTACTTGACCCTTGCCCATAGTTAAACCCACCAACAACTGCATGACCACCTTTATCAACGGTATCTTTCCCTCTTTGATAATACGTTTCATCAATAATTTCAAATGTAAATTTACTAATTTCAGGGAGATTGCTTCGGTAAGGTAATACGCGTGCTCCTCCAGCAAGAATTTCATCGGTAGAGATGTTGTCACCCATCTTTAATAAAATTGGAATCTCAATTTTATCAGGCATTTCATCCATCTCAGGGATTGAAGCAATATTTGGTCCTTTTTCCAACTTCACATTTTTAGCTTCCTCATATGGTAATGGCTCATCAAGCAAATTAACATCTATTGTTGGATTCTTCGGATCTTTAACTCTCGGGTATTTCATATCCAGAGTTCTTGGATCGGTAATCTTTCCGGTTAAAGCTGAGGCAGCAGCAGTCTCCGGGCTACAAAGGAAAACACTATCTTCTCTCGTACCAGATCTTCCTGGAAAATTTCTTGGTGTTGTTCGAAGACTGTTCTTACCTGATGCTGGTGCTTGCCCCATACCGATACAACCATTACACCCTGCTTGATGCAACCGACCACCTGCTGAAAGCAAACTAGCAATATGACTTTCCTTCACCAAATCTGTTAGCATTTGTCTAGACGTTGGATTAATGTCAAATGATACACCGTCAGCAATATGCTTATCTTTAACAATTTCAGCAGCTACAGCAAAATCACGAAATCCCGGATTTGCTGATGATCCAACATACGATTGGTATATTGGCGTACCAGCTACATCTTTTACCGGAACTACATTTCCTGGACTAGAAGGTTTCGCTATTAGTGGTTCAATTTCAGACAGATTTAACTCTTCATTAATGTCATAGGTTGCATCTTTATCAGCAACTAATTCCGTCCAGTCATCCTCACGTCCTTGCTCTCTTAAGAATCGTTTTATTTCGTTATCCGATGGAAAAACGGTTCCCGTCGCACCTAATTCAGCTCCCATATTAGCAATAACATGACGGTCCATGGCACTTAAAGATTTTAAGCCTGGACCATAGTATTCAATTACTTTTCCTACTCCGCCTTTTACGTCATGACGTCGAAGAAGCTCAAAAATAACATCCTTCGCACTTACCCAATCTGGTAGTTCACCGGTGAGTTTAATTCCCCACACTCTCGGCATTTTTACATAAAATGGCTCTCCGGCTATTGCCAAGGCAACGTCTATACCTCCTGCGCCCATTGCCAACATTCCCATACAACCATTTGCACATGTGTGACTATCGGATCCAAGGAGCGTTTTACCTGGTTTCGCCAATCTCTGCATGTGAACTGGGTGACTTACACCGTTACCAGGCCGACTGTGATAAAGACCAAACCTCCTCGTAGCACTATGTAAAAATAAGTGGTCATCTGGATTTTTACTATCCTCTTGAATCAGGTTATGATCCACATACTGCGCAGATGCTTCTGTTTTCGCCCGGTCCAAATCCATTGCTTCCAGTTCAAGCATGACCAACGTACCTGTTGCATCTTGGGTTAACGTCTGATCAATTTTCAACCCAATCTCTCTCCCGGGTGTCATCTCCCCAGAGACTAGGTGGTCTTTAATTAATTTTTGAGTAATATTCAGTGCCATTTCATTTCCTCCTAACTTAAAAGTGTATACTTTTGTATACTGTATTAGTTTATGGAAAAAATCGTATAATTATTTGTAAGTATTGTCATAAAGTTGAATCTTTATGGAACCTTTATCGTAATACTTACAAAAATCAATGGAGAGGATTGATAAAAATGAATAATCATGAAATAGACTACAAGCTATACGGCGATGACATGCAATTTGTCGAAGTGGAGCTCGACCCGCAAGAAACAGTTATCGCTGAAGCAGGCAGTCTGATGATGATGGATGATCACATACGTATGGAAACAATATTTGGGGATGGGTCTAATCAAGGTGGCGGTCTTATGGGCAAGCTCCTAGGTGCAGGGAAACGCGTTCTTACAGGTGAGAGTTTATTTATGACTACATTTACTAATGAAGGAACTGGGAAAAAACATGTTTCATTTGCTTCTCCATATCCCGGTAAAATTATTCCGATGGACTTAAGTGAGATTAATGGAAAGCTAATTTGTCAAAAGGATGCATTCTTAGCTGCCGCTAAAGGCGTTGCCGTTGGTATCGAATTCCAACGAAAAATTGGCACTGGCTTTTTTGGTGGGGAAGGATTTATTATGCAGAAGCTAGAAGGAGACGGCATGGCTTTTGTTCATGCAGGTGGCACAATACATAAAAGGGAACTAGGTGTTGGAGAAACCTTGCGTGTTGATACTGGTTGCCTCGTTGCAATGACTGGAGATATTGATTATAACATTGAATTTGTCGGCGGTGTGAAAACAGCATTATTTGGGGGAGAAGGTCTATTTTTTGCCACTCTACGTGGTCCTGGTACAGTTTGGATTCAATCTCTTCCATTTAGTAGATTAGCTAGCAGAGTATTCGCAGCTGCCCCAGAACGCGGTGGTTCCAAGGGAGAAGGCAGTGTAGCTGGAGGATTATTTGATTTATTAGGCGGAGATCGCAAATAATCTCTATAATAGAAAATCGCACCTCGAATAATTCAGGTGCGATTTCTTTTTATAATTTCTGTCCATAATATTTATCCAGTGAAAACCCTCTACCTAATATTTCAGAAGCATTAATAAATATCACAAAAGAGTCTGGTTCTTTCTGCTGCAATAATTTCTTTAAATACACTGCTTCTGGTTGCTCTGCAACGCATAGTATCATGGATTTATTTTTATTAGAATATCCACCGACAGAGCGTACTTTAGTTAGCCCACGATCGATTCCTTCACGTATAAGAGACTGAATCTTCTCTTCTTCTTCTGTAATGATTAATATTAATTTCGAGGATGATGTTCGTAGTTGCACGACATCGATAGCCTTACTACATATATAAATCGTCATAAGAGCAAAAAGCGTAAGTTCAAGATTAAATACAATAATAGAAGAAATTACAACAACACCATCGACAATTAATTGTGAATATCCACTTGAAATACCAGTAAATTTCTTTACAATTTGCGCAATCGCAGCAGTGCCTCCTGTTGAACCATTTCCTTTATAAACAATTCCAAGACCGACCCCAAGAATAATCCCACCATAAATTGCTCCTAAGATTGGATTGGTAATCGTATAAGGAATATCCTCACTTAACCAAATGATAAAAGGAACCCAGAATGTTCCAACTAAGGTTTTACCACTAAAATCTTTCCCTAATGCAAACCACCCTATAATAAAAATGGGTGCGTTAATAAAAAATTGTGTTAGCGCGGGACTCCACATATAGAGTTCAAATAAAATAGTACTTATTCCTGATATACCTCCTGCAGCTAACTTTGCAGGCAATAAAAATATATTATATGATAAAGCTACTAATGTAGCACCAAGTATTGTATACAGATATTCAATTGTTGTTTTATTAATTTTTTGTTTCAACTTCCCCATGATGTAATTTTCCTTTCCGTAAAAATGAACACAAAGTTAATTTTAACACAGTCATAATGCTTTTAGGGCTTTTATTTTTATGTTACAAGGATGTTACTTTCCCAATGGTAATAAATGTAAAAAGACTTGCGCCATATTAATTTTTCGGTTAAAATGATATCTTAGTGATTAAACTAAACAAAGCAAATTATGGGGTGAATACGATGAAAAGAATCTTTACATCAAAAATGAGTTTCTTCTTCGTAGCAGTTATTTTACTTTGGACAAAATCGTATTTTATATATACTACTGAATTTAGATTAGATATTGATGGTGGCATACAAGAATTTCTATTGTTCTTTAATCCATTAAGCTCGGCTCTGATTTTTCTCGGACTCGCTTTATTCGCTAAAGGTAAACGAGCTGGCGTGTGGATTATCATTATTGATACCTTGATGAGTATTCTACTCTATGCCAACGTAGTATATTATCGCTTTAATAACGACTACATTACACTACCAACGCTTACACAAACAGATAACTTTGGTAGTTTAGGCGGAAGTATTGCAAGTCTTGCAAATTGGACAGATATATTCTTCGCTGTAGACATTATTATTCTTATTGCGTTATTTGTGTGGAGTAAACGTCATTGGTCAACAAGTCGTATGAGTTTAAAAACACCATTGCTTGTTCTCATTGTAGGTGCAATTGCCTTTTCAGTGAATCTAAGCATGGCAGAGACTGATCGTCCTCAGTTATTAAAGAGAACTTTTGACCGTAATTATATTGTAAAATACCTTGGTATTTACAATTTTGCTGTATACGATGCGATTCAAAATGTAAAAACATCTTCACAGCGAGTACTTGCTGATAGTGATGATATTACAGAAGTGGAAAACTATACGAAAAATAAATACGCTGAACCAAATGATGAAATGTTTGGTGTAGCGGCTGAAAAAAATATTATTAAGATACATTTAGAATCATTTCAATCGTTCCTTATTGATTTTGAGCTACATGGTGAAGAAGTAACACCATTCTTAAACTCATTAGTTCATGATCAAGAAGAGAACTTTACGTATTTTGATAATTTCTTCCATCAAACAGAACAAGGTAAAACAGCAGATGCTGAATTTTTATTAGCTAACTCGATATACGGTTTACCACAAGGTGCTGCTTTTGTCACACGCGGTAATAACACGTATCAAGCTTTATCAGGAATTTTAAATCAAGAATTAGATTATTCTTCTGCCGTATTCCATGGTGATTATAAATCATTCTGGAACCGTGATGAAATTTATAAGCAATTTGGAATTGACACGTATTTCGATGCTAGCTATTACGACATGAATGAAGAAAATACGCTTAACTATGGCTTAAAAGATAAACCGTTCTTTGAGGAATCTATGCCAATGTTAGAATCATTGGAGCAACCGTTTTACGCTCATTTACAAACTCTAACACATCATCATCCATATTTAATTGATGAAGAAGATGCAACAATTGCACCCGCTGAAACTGGAGATGCTTCTGTTGACCGTTACTTCCAAACAGCTCGATACTTGGATGAAGCGTTAGAGCAATTCTTTACAGACCTAAAAGAATCAGGTTTGTATGAGGATTCGGTTATTATGATTTACGGTGACCATTATGGTATATCACAAAACCATAACCGCGCTATGGAAGAATTGCTAGGCGAAGAAATAACAAAATTTAAAAATGCACAATTACAACGTGTACCATTCATCATTAAAGTCCCTGGTGTAGAAGGCCAAGGTACGAATCATAAATATGGAGGACTAATCGATGTTATGCCAACGATCCTTCATCTAATGGGTATTAAATCACAAGACTATATTCAATTTGGAACAGACTTGTTCTCTGATGACCATAATCAAGTGGTACCATTCCGTAATGGAGATGTAATAACACCTGAATTCAGTGTCGTATCTGGAACTTATTATGACACGGTTACTGGAGAAGAATTAGAACCTACAGAAGAAATGAAGGAAATTACTGAGAGTGCACAACATGAATTAGAGTTATCCGATAAATTGTTGAATGGTGATTTACTACGATTCTATCAACCTACAGAAACTTGGGAGCCAATTGACCCTTCCATTTACAAGTATGGAAAAGAGGCTTTTGATCCATTTGCGGATGAATATGAAGAACCGTTTGATGATGTAATTGAATATAACGAGGAATAATACAGAATGAACCAATGGACGCCCATTGGTTCATTCTTTTTTTACATCTTTTTTTACTATTGCGCACATACTAATCATGAAAAACGATGAAAAGAGGTGCTCCTAATGGGAAGAGATGAACATAATAAATCAAAAGGAAATAATTATCTTGCACAAACTCCTAAGAACCAGAAATCCGATGGACTAGATATCGAGTTCTCAGAAGAATTAGCTGACCACGAAGATAAAGAAGCACAGGTAAGAAGCCGTGCTGCTGATAAACGAGCGAAAAAAGGATAAGTGAATGCGGTAAAATGCGATAAGGCGATTCTTTTTAAGGATCGCCTATTTAAGTATATTCGTTGCATCCATTTCCGAAACTACATACAATTGATATATACTATAAGGCTCTTTTCGCATAGTTTGTTGCTATTTTTATATAGACTCCGCCATAATTCTTGCGTAATTTTTACTTTCACAGTCTAATTCAATAGTGTGCTACAAAACCGCTCTGTCAGAATACTTCGCTAGTGGTTATTCTCTTGTTATGGAATGGTGTTAGATTATGATTTCAACACCTAGTGGAGCTCTTCCCAATGGTACCGAAAGTTATTTTCAAGTGAATACATGTTATGAATTCTCCATGCACTATTTTAGCGGAAGAAATACACGTAGACTCCTGCGGGAGGAAAGGCATCGGTGAGACCCCGCAGAACGGAGTTCGAGGAGGCTCACCAGCCACCCGCGGAAAGCGAAGTGTATTTCTGGAGCGAGATTTGGTGCAGTAAATTTAATCTTCACCACGTTTGTTCATTTTAAGGTACTGCGCATTTTACATTAATTACAAATTATTATCACACTTGGAAAAGCAACAATCTTTTAGAAAATAGCCTATCATAAAGAAGTGAGGATTCCCCATGGCAAAGAAAAATGTTGAAGACTATCTAACAGAAGGAATATATGGAACACGTCTCCCCAAGCAAGGTGAAAGGGAATATTTCCTCGGAACATTCCGTGAACGTATTGTACTCGCATTAAAAAAAGGGCAGGTCATGACCGATAAAGGGCTGGAGAAACTTGAAGAGGAAATGCAAAGTTATAAAGATGCAACATTAATTTTCAATGGTCATGTTTCAAACAAGTTTTTAAAAGCTGAAAAAGAACTAGCTGATAAATATAACATTCCATACACAGTGGTGACAAATGAAGAAACAGAAACAGATATTGGTGCAGTTCTGACATATGATTATGCTATAGATCGAGAGGAAATTTTTCTTGAAGAAACAGAATTAGAAGAGGAGAAAGAAGAAGTAAACGAATCACCCCCAAATTTTTTCTCAAAAATGAAGCAATGGTTCAATCCTTCTGGAAATGATTCATAATACGTTCCATTCTAACCAATAATAATGGTGGAGGTGTTTGGAATGACTCGACCATATCGATGTCCTAATTGTAAAACAAACAGTTCACGATTTAATCTAATTGAACAAGTAGCAAAACCAGTAAAAATTGATTCTAAAACTGGTGAAGTACTTAATGATTATGCAAATGATCCCGTTGAGGTTTACCATGTATCGTACAAGGGAACGGATTACAGAATCCAATGTGGTTCTTGTGGCCTAATAGAGGACGAAAATTCATTCGCAAAGTTTGCTGAACACTATCAAAAATAAACCGAAGTACAGTATCTATAGTACCATTCTTCAAAACATCACTTTATTAATAAAAGTGATGTTTTTTTATTTACATCCATGATTATTGTTATTTCAAACATCAATTATGTTATGTCATTCACTCTTCGCAAATTAGTAGGATTTTGTTGTCATAATAAAGAAAAAAGGCAGGTGTATTCTTTGTTAAAAATAAAAAACGTATCAAAATATTATGGAAAAACAACAGCATTGGGAGAAGTGTCATTACGTATCCCAAAAGGCAGTTGTTATGGTTTAGTAGGTCCGAATGGAGCTGGCAAGTCAACGTTAATAAAAATTCTCTCTTCGATTATTCATGATTATACTGGAGAAGCGATCGTCGATAATAAAGCCCTAACCCATGAACAGAAAGGAAAAATTGGATATGTCCCACAAGATATTTGTTTAGAAGAGGGACTTTCAGCAATTGGGAATCTATATTTATTTGGAAAACTATACGGGCTGAATGGGAAGAAATTAAAACTTAGAGCATTAGAGGTTTTAAAACAGATTGACTTAGAAAATCGAGCAAAGGATAAAGTTTCTACATTTTCTGGAGGAATGAAGCGGCGTTTAAATATTGGATGTTCTCTAATGCATAACCCGGATATTCTTATTATGGATGAACCCACTGTAGGTATTGATCCACAATCACGGAATTACATTTTTCAAATGATTAGTGAAATCAAAAATGATGGAGGTACGATTATCTACGCTAGCCATTATATTGATGAAGTAGAAGTACTATGTGATGAGGTTGCTTTTATAGATAAAGGTGAGGTTGTGGAAAACGGTTCTGTTGATGAATTATTAAAACGGTATGCAACGCCCTCTATTTTCATGAAAGGAAACCCATTAACCCTTAATGATATAAAACAATACGGAGATGTTTCTGCTAAAAAAGGCGGCTATATGCTCACAACCAACGAACCATTACAGGTAATGGAGAATATTATTGCCCATTGCCGTAATCACGTGATTGATCTGGAACGATTAGAGCTTGTTCAGCCCCGACTAGAGGATATATTTTTTTCATTAACAGGTAGTGAACTTAGAGATTAAATTCTTATAATTGGAGGAAAACACATGCGTGCTATCATGATTACGGAATTAAAGAAAAATTTACAGGATAGAGGCCTATTATTTTGGATGATCATTTTACCCATCCTATTTACCGTATTATTTATTGCCATCTTTACAGGAAATGCAGATGAAACAACTCGTGAGCAAGTTACTGTATCCATCATACCAGGTTATATTGTTATGTTTGTATTTTTTATCATCATATCGATGGTTTCCACTTTTAGTAAAGATAGAGATAAAGGAATGACTGCTAGAATTGCTAGTACTCCTGTACGTCCTTATTTCTATATGTTAGGAAAATGGCTACCGTATATGTTTATTGTTTTTATTCAGATTTTTATGTTACTTTTATTTGGGAAGGTAGTTTATGATATTCCATTAGAACAGCCTATAATTCTTCTCACCCTTTCTATTTTCTTAACCTTTACCGTTACAGCTATTGGCTTATCTACTGCTGTCATGGTGAAAACTGAAAATATGGGCTTAGCTATAACACAAGTCATCGCATTAGGTGGTGCTATGTTAAGCGGACTGTGGATACCACATGATATGATGCCTGACTTTATGCAAACAATAAGTTATTTCCTGCCGCAATATTGGGCACATCAAGCATTTCAAGATGCAATGGCCGGCAGTATAAACTATTCCGATCTTTTTCAAACGCTTCTTATACTATTTTGCATTGGAGTCGCCGGATTTGTGTTAGCAATTTTCCGATATCCAGCATTTTTAAAGTGTTCAGTAAGCTAAAAGTAAGACTTGTTTTTATTGGGGGTAACCAGATGAAAGTAAATATAGACATTGATGATGCGTTCACGGAAACACAGGTAACGATTCAAGCAAAGGAATGGTCGGAGGAACTCGAGGAAATTGTTAATGTCATAAAAAAAAGAAAGGCCCAACGCTTATTTGGTGTTGAGGAAGATCAAACAGTTATTCTCGATCCAAAAACGATCGATTATGTATACGCTGAAAAAAGAAAAATATTTGCTGTTCAAAAAGACCGTAGCTTTGAAATTAGAATGAAGCTATATGAAATCGAAAATATATTAATTCCTCATGACTTTATGCGTTTTTCCAAATCAGTAATTGGGAATATCAGTCAAATACAACGATTTGAACTATCGTTTAATGGTAACCTTTGTGTATACTTTCACTCTGGTAATAAAGAGTATATTACGCGAACTTATGTAGCGGAAATTAAAGAAAGACTAGCTATGGGAGGGCAATCAAATGTTAATTGAAATATTCAAACGAAGTTTAATTGGTATTGCTGTTGGCGGTATTTTTACATTTATAGCCCTTACCATATTAATTATTTTTGATATAGATTCATCCGTTAAAGAAATTTGGACTCATATGCTTGCAAGTTTTCTGATGGGTATCTATTTTGGATTAAGCTCATTTATTTATGAAAATGAAACTTGGAGCCCTTTGAAAAAAACCATGATCCATTTTAGTCTTTCGATAAGTTTTTATTATATTGTTGCTCTTTCTGTTGGCTGGGTACCATTGAATGTTGTGGCTATCATCTTAAGCTCCTTAGCTTTCATATTGTTATATTCAATATTTTGGACTGGATACTATATTTATTTTAAAAAAATTGAGGCTTCCCTTAATAAAGACCTAGAAGATAGGAATTAAATCGTACCTCATGTTACAAAATATCCTATGCAATATGTCTATATTCGAATTCACTTCTATCTTTTGATACACTAAGAAAAATGGAGGGATCATATGCGATTAAAAGATAAAAAAGTCATTGCTTTAGTTGATGAAGATTTTGAAGACCTTGAGCTTTGGTATCCAGTATTACGATTACAAGAAGAAGGCGCACAAGTAGACTTAGTCGGTAAAGAGGCGAATCAAAAGTATATCGGAAAATACGGTGTACCTGCTGAATCTAAATTTTCGTTTTCAGATATAAACGTAGACGACTATGATGCAATACTAGTTCCAGGAGGATGGGCACCTGATAAATTACGCCGTTTTCCGGAAGTAATAGCATTTATCAAGGAGATGGATCAAGCTAAAAAACCAATCGGTCAGATCTGTCACGCTGGTTGGGTACTTATCTCAGCAAACATTTTACAAGGTAGAACCGTAACAAGTACACCCGGAATTAAAGATGATATGATGAATGCAGGTGCAAAATGGATAGATGAAGCTGTTACTGTAGACGGCCATATTGTCTCCAGCCGTAGACCACCTGATTTACCAGAATATGTTAAGGTCTTTGCTGATAAGCTTGCCGAAAGTTAATATCTTACTTTGACAAAGCTAGGAATCCTCTTTCCGGATTCCTAGCTTATTTGGAATAATAATGGAATTGATTTATATAACCTTTACACATAGAAAGCGTTTCCATATAATAAAATTAACTATCGATATATTTCTAGGAGTGATTACGTGAAACGGATCGAAGAAGGCACACTATTATGGGAACCTCAAGATAGCCAAAGAAATCAATCCAATATCTATCAATATATGAATTGGTTGAAGGAAAATAAAAAGCTTCATTTTCAAGATTACCAGTCACTATGGAAGTGGTCTGTAGATGAAATAGATACTTTTTGGGAAACGATTTGGGAATACTTTAATATACAATCACAAGATCGCTACCAAACGATTCTATCATCTCATAAGATGCCTGGTGTGAAATGGTTTCCTGAAGCAACGGTCAACTATACAGAACATATTTTTCGTAATCGCGATGATGACAAGACTGCTATTATACATACCTCAGAGCTTCGTCCAACTTCAGAAGTAACCTGGAGACAGCTCTATCAAGATACTGCTGCATTACAACAAACATTAAAGAATCTAGGAGTACAGAAAGGTGATCGGGTTGTTGCATATGTAGCAAATATCTATGAATCTACGGTCGCATTTCTTGCCACTGCTAGCTTAGGTGCAATTTGGTCCAGTGCATCTCCTGATTTCGGAACGCAAAGTGTTATCGACCGTTTCAAACAAATTGAGCCGAAAGTTATGGTAACAGTTGATGGCTATAGCTATGGAGGAAAAACATTCGATCGGACAAGCATCATAGAAAACATTCAATCTGAATTACCAACATTAGAAGCAACAATTGCTGTACCATACATGAATGAGAATGCTAGTTTTAGTAGTTTAAAAAATGTCACCTTATGGAGTGAAGCTGTACATTCACCGAATGAACTAGAATTAACTTATGAACACGTTCCATTTAATGATCCCCTTTGGGTATTGTTCTCATCTGGAACTACAGGTAAACCGAAACCAATTGTTCAAAGCCAAGGTGGAATCTTACTGGAACACTTAAAAGCATTAACCTTCCATGTAGATCTTTCCGAGGAGGATCGCTTCTTCTGGTTTACAACAACCGGATGGATGATGTGGAATTTCCTAGTCGGTGGACTATTAACTGGTAGTACTATTATTTTATATGATGGGAATCCAGCATATCCCGATAAGAAAATGCTATGGAAGCTTGCTGAGGATACCGAAATGACGGTTTTCGGTACGAGTGCAAGCTATATTACGGCATGTATGAAAGATGAGTTCTCACCAAAAGATACGTTTAATTTAACACATCTAAAAAATATTAGTTCAACTGGCTCACCTCTTCCACCTGAGGGATTCAAATGGTGCTATGATAATGTCAAAGAAGATCTGTGGATCGCATCAGCAAGTGGGGGGACCGATGTATGTACAGCATTTATTCTGGGTGTGCCGACCCTCCCGGTATATGCCGGAGAATTACAATGTCGTGGCCTAGGAGCTAAAATTGAAAGCTTTGATGATCATGGTAAAGCTATAATCGAAGAAGTAGGCGAGCTTGTATTAACAAAGCCCTTCCCTTCTATGCCTATTTATTTTTGGAACGATGCAGATGGAACGAGGTTACAGGAAAGCTATTTTGACATGTACCCAGGAATATGGCGACATGGGGATTATATAAAAATTACTGATCGAGGCACTTGTGTCATTTATGGTCGTTCGGATGCAACGATTAACCGTGGTGGCATAAGGATCGGAACAAGTGAAATCTATCGTGCAGTCGATCAAGTTAACGAAGTTTCTGATAGTTTAATTGTCGACATCCCTATAGAAAATGGTGATTCCATCGTACCACTTTTTGTGATCATGAAAGATGGATTAGAACTTACCGATGAAATTAAGGAAGCTATTAAAAAGCAGATTCGAACACAATGTTCACCAAGACATGTCCCTACTGGAATCTACGAAGCTCCTGACCTTCCAAAAACATTAAATGGGAAAAAGCTCGAAGTACCCGTTAAAAAAATATTAATGGGCAAACCGTTGGATCAGGTTGTTAATAAGGGCTCGTTAAGCAATGTAGAGTCCTTGGATTATTTTGTCGAATTTACCAAGCAACATGTTCAATCTAAGGTACAATAATTTGAAATGATCGTTTGCTAACTACATTTTTAAAATTTAGCAGATTAAAAGGAGCTTATAGTCTCTTTTTGATCTGCTTTTTATAATATCTTCTCAAAGCAGATATATTATTTCCTTCTGGTTTTGATGTAAAAATGACACTTTCTCTTTTTTGATAGCCTAAATTACAAGCATATTGATTTTACCTCTTCGTCATTTCCAATATAGTCAAAACGATGTCTCCTATTAATAGAGACACCGTTTATTATTAACTGAAACAAACGTTTGATTAATGTAAACCGATTAGATTCTTTCCGCATAGTTTGTTGCTATTTTCACTTAAACAGCGCATTAACTTAATATGAAAAACGTGGTGAAATCTGAGATTAAATGTACTGCACCAAATCTCGCTCCAGAAATACACTTCGCTTTCACTTCCAGCACAAGTGCGACATCTGTTCAAGCTCCTTTAGGTCGCTTTTACAGTGTCTACTTTGCCGCGGGCGGCTGGTGAGCCTCCTCGTGCTACGCACTGTGGGGTCTCACCGATGCCTTTCCTCCCGCAGGACGTGTCCGAAGACCCCGCAGATGCTCCTGCGTCTTCCAGTTACGCTCCGAAGCATGCTTCCTCGGCGCAAGGGAACGAAGAAGCATATTCGAGAAGTACCCTGGCTGAGGCCGTGCCCGCGGAAAGCGAAGTATTCTGCCGGAGCGGTTGTAAAGCAACCCCTTCGAAATGTGTGATAGAAAGTAAATCCTAGCGAAAGTTACTGCGCATTTTCTATCAATTGCTCATTAAGATCATTTTCTGGAAAAAGCAATAATCTGATAGTAAAAAGCCATTAATTACAGGAATCTATCTCTAACCTCTGGAGATGGCAACATACAGCTATCTTTTTTACCAAACCATTTATAGCGATTCTTAGCCAAAATGCCATAAAATACATCTCTTATCGGTCTAGGGATAATAAGCAGACCATAAAAGATCTTCCATAATCCATCAAGTTTTCCACAAATACGAAGTGCCGCAGTTGATTTAGTATAATACTTTTTACCATCCATTAATATCATACTATCCAACTGATTTGGCACATCATACTCGTTAACTAACCTTTTCCCTGCTTCGCTTTGCAAGGAGGCGAATTGATAATGGGCTTTGGAATCTCTCTTTAGAATAAATTGAACACTTTGATCACAAAAATTACATTCTCCATCAAATAGGATAATACTACTCATCAAACTTCCTCCCACTCAACTTCTTCCTATTTCTACTATAACACGCTTCCTGTTAAAATAAAGAGCGCACCTAACTAGGAACGCCCCCCATACTATGATAATTCCATTTCGTTTGAAGTTAATTTCTGTGTTGCTAAGCTAACGAATACATAAGCAAAAAAGGCGACAACTATTGGTAGCACCACGGCATGCATCCCAAACGGCTGTGTAAATAAGTTGAAGTCAGATAGGATGTACAATCCAACACCAACTATCATCGATGCGAGAGCGCCAAATTTGTTTCCTTTTTTCCAGTACAGACCCATGACAACCGGCCATATAAATGCTGCTTCTAAGCCACCGAATGCAAACAAATTTAACCAAATAATTAAATTAGGCGGATCTAATGCCATTAAGAAAACGATAATCCCAAGAACTGCCGTAATCCCCATACTTAATCCTTTTACTCTATTCATCGAGGCATTTGGTTGCACATAATTTAAGTATACATCCTTTACGATAGTTGAACTTACAAGTAGTAACAATGAATCGACAGTAGACATAATTGCTGCCATTGGTGCTGCTAGCACGATTCCCGCTAACCATGCTGGCATGGTTTCTAATGCAATTAATGGCATTACTTTATCCCCTACATCAATCCCAGGTATAATTGGTCTCGCAAAAACACCGATTAGATGCATATTTAACATAATGAAACCTACTACAATAGTTCCAATTATTAATGCTCGGTGCATCGAACGCGCGTTTTTATAGGACATGGCGCGAGTCGCAATTTGAGGTAGTGCAACGACTCCTACACCAACCAGGATCCAAAAGGAGGAAACATATGCTGGCGTTAAATTACCTTCAGCACCAAAAGGTGTGATTAAGTTGGGATTTTCCGCCGTTAAATCGTTTATAATGGAAGGAATTCCCCCACCAGCGATTATGACGGCAATTAATAATATTAATGTACCGAGAAACATAACTGTACCCTGAATGGCATCTGTTAATGCTACAGCACGAAAACCACCAATTGTTACATAAATTAAAACTGATAGAGCAAAGATAAATAATGCACTTGTATAGGATAATCCAGTTAGTGATTCAATTAATCTAGCTCCACCAATCCACTGGGCTGCCATTGCTGAGAATAAAAATATAATAATGCTAATTGCCGACAATATAACAACCCATTTTGAATTATATCGCTTTCTTAAAAAATCAACCATCGTTACAGCCTTATATTTTCTAGTGACGATAGCGAACTTCTTTCCTAGTATCATTAACACAAAATAACCGGTTGCTACTTGTGACATCGCTAGTAATACCCAACCAAGCCCTTGTGTATAAGCAGTACCGGGTCCTCCTATGAAACTACTAGCACTTCCATATGTAGCAGTCATTGTCATAGCTAATACAAATCCGCCTAAGCTACGTCCACCTAAAAAGTATTCGTCTAAGAAATTACTGGATGAACGAACAAACTTACCAGCATACATTCCAATACCAAAAATTACGATTAAAAAACCTATTAACGGTATGATTGCCTCCCAATTCATTTGTAATCATCCCCTTCTTCTTCCTCATCAAAAGGAACTTCAACAAAAAACACCTTCACTATAAAAGTTACTAGTACTACCATGACAACAAATCCGAGTACACAGCTATAGAAAAACCAATCAGGTAATCCAAGTACATAAGAATATTGTTCATAATCCTTGCTGCCCATACCATAAGCAAAAGCGAACCACCAAATAAAATTAAAAATTACTAAGCCTACGCCAATTAATGCTTCCCGATTCGCTATTTTAAATCGATAATCTTCTCGCATGTGTAGACCCCCTTTGTATAATAAATAACTTAACTACGCTTCACTTTATAATATATAGTAAAGATATACTAAAAGAAACACAAAAACTTATAAGACATACTTCAAAGCCCATTTTTTAAAAATGTTATATAAAATGCAATCTTTTATTGTGCATTACGTCTAATTATATGAAACCAGGGAGGTGGTTATTTGTGTCGCATAATGAAACAATATCCGATTGGTTTGAGAAATATGGCAATGATATTTATCACTTTTTAATTTATAAAGTTGGGCCAACTGATGCAGAAGACCTTTTGCAAGAGGTGTTTATTAAAGCACTGAAGGGATTTAAACGATTTAAGAGAAACTCTAGTCCAAAAACATGGCTTTTCAGTATTGCTCGCAATGTGGCAATCGATGAAGCACGAAAAAGGAAGTCTAGAAAATGGTCAAACACCGTTCCGCTAGACAAAACATATGAGCCATCAACAGATTTATCCCCAGAAGCCATTTTGGATTTCAACGAAGATACGCAAGAAATTTATCAATGCATCCAGAAATTAAAAGCAAATTATCAAGATGTCTTAATTTTACGTGGAATAAAAGAACTATCCATTCAAGAGTCTGCCAAAATACTGAAATGGAGTGAAAACAAAGTTAAGACGACACATTATCGAGCCAAAATTGCATTGAATGAAGAATTAAGGAGGTGTGCTTATGAAGAATCAGAATCGCCTAGAGCAGCTAGATGAGCGTTTAAAATCAATGCCAAAGCCAGACTTAAATCAGCATACTAAATTAGAAATTAAACAAGCTATTCAAAATACAAATACAGGCAGATTTAAATATATTCAAAAATTAACGGTTACCCTTGGAACTGTATTGGCTGTTTTCATTTTTTCCATATTAATCATGACAAATATAAATGAAGAAAAACAAGTAGCTGAGCAAACCTTTCATGACTTCTTACATGGTGATACTGCAAAAATAGTAGGGTATAAAACGAATGAGCCCAATGTGAAGTACGCTTCTAGTAAACAGGAAATAATTCAATTATTTGATGAGACGGTCGGAGCAGTCGAACTCACTGAAACAGTGGAAAGATCTTCCGAAAATGAGACAACGATCGAACTATACGATAGCAAAAACGAGCTACTAAACACGCTAAAATTCACAGGAGGAAATATTGTCACGATTAATGGCGACCATTATCACATGAATGCAGATATAATAGACCAATTTACATCAACACTTTTCACTGAAGAATACATGGTCGTTTCAGATGAAGAAGATGAAGAAACAGTCGATTATGCAAAAGTATTAACAGAAGAATTGGAAAAGGCTTCTGAAAATCGTAATTGGGATAACATACTAGATGCAGTTGAAAACGGCGCTGATCCAAACGCCCCTCTGCTGATCGCAGCTAAGGAAAATCGTAGAAATATTGTTGAGGAATTATTAAGACATGATGCAAATCCGAATACACTAGATGATAGCTCGAATACACCATTAATGTTAACAACAGATCACTCTACCGTAGAATTATTACTCGAACATGGCGCAGATCATTCCATTGTAAATACTTCTGGCCATAATGCATTAATTCTAGCTATCTATAGACATCAACATGAAATCGTAATCTCACTACTTGATAACGGAGCTGATCCAAATACAGCATTACCTAATAATGGCATGACTGTTTTACAAATGGCTGGTGCATTTGGGGATCAAGAATTAAGTGATATACTGCTACAATACGGTGCTGATGAAATAGAAGGGTATGAAATTGAAAATTGGATGATATCTCAAATTCCTTCATTATCCTTGATGTTAGACAGTGACTTAGTTTCTTATGCATCCATTGGAAGGTTACCTGGTATCGATTCCATTCAAATCCCATCGGATGCAAGGACATTTCAAGGACGGTTTGGCGACCCGTTTGAGACGTTTACGGTTGATGGAGATGTGGCTCATGTATATGGAAATCATACTTTTATCAAGCTAGAGGAACAGGATCTTTTTACCACGTATCGATATGAATTACACCCAGGAGACCAAGTATCTGTTCAGGAAATTATCGATGAATTGGGTTGGTCATCAAATGTTTTCGTTAACGAGTCCACTCAAGAACAAACATTATTGTACGATCTTGTAAACTATGAAATCCAGTTTGCATTTGAAGGTGAAGCAGTGTTTAATGAAGAAGGAGAAGCAACATTCTTTAATGGGGAAGGTGCTGTCAGATCCCTTGAATTAACTTATAAGCAGCCGGGAATTGTTGAACATGCTCATGAGGTACTGGAGTTATTAATTGCAGAAAACATGAATGGCTTAGCAGATGAGGTTCATCCTGAAAAAGGGGTATTATTTGGACCATTTTTACAAATTGATCACACACCAATGTCAGAAGATCACGAACCAGTAACATTTGACTTAAACGAAGTCTCAAACCTATTCAATATTCAAGAAACATTTCACTGGGGAGACCATGCCGCAAGTGGACTCCCAATTGTAATGACAACAAGGGAATATTTTGACTCCTACGTTAAAGCTGCTAACTATGTTAACCCAGATGGAATCTATGTAAATGAGATTAATTCTCGGGGAGACTATTTACATTATGTAAGTGAAAGATTCCCTGACTCACAGCTCGTTGAATATTTCCATGACTCCGAGGATATGGACACACTCAACTGGGGAGGATTAGGACTTTTATTTGAAGAGTATAATAATAGTTGGAAGCTAGTAGCAATCCTACATGATGAATGGACACCATAATTAGAATAATGAAACAAATATAAAGAAAAGCATCACAATCAGATTTTTATATATCTTTTTGCGATGCTTTCCTAATTTTTTTATAACATAAGCACATTATTTACTTCTTCTCCATTTACATTTTAGTTTATTCAAAGTTACTAAGATACATGCTACTATGAACTAATTAATCACTTGCTTAGTTTGATTAGACTTTATTAATAAATATAAGGATATAATTAACTGTAATACAGCGATTACTAATATAAACTTACCAACTGACCAAGCAAAGACATATGCACTAATAAAACTTATTAAACAGCTTGAAAAAATTGGCCAAAACCTTTTCTTTTTTATTCCATATACAGACCAAATAATTCCCGCTAGAAAAACTAATATAACTACCGGGCCTAGGACATCCCATAATACACCTTCATTCATTTGTTATACGCCTCCAATCTCATGATTTAATTTAATTATATAATATTATACTGATTTTTAAAAGTTTTCTTGATATTTTTTTATTTTTAGAAGGATTTTCCTTTTTTGTGAAGAATAACTAATGTATGGGATATTAGGAATAACAAATTTAAAGGGAGTGTTGATTAATATGAGAAAAATATTGTTTATAACAGCTTTAGTTTTGGGTATGATTCTAACTACAGCATTACCAACTTTTGCTGAGGAAAACAACTCTTTTCAAACATTCACCTTAGAAGCTACTGAAGATTCAATCAAAACATTTGATGAAGTCAGCATGATCGTCCATAATGACAAATCTTATACTGTAACTGTTGAAAATGAAATTCCTAATGTAGAAAGCCTTGCTGAAAACTATCAAATAGAAGTAAACCCCGATACGAAACAATATCAAGTTGTCGAGTACAACAATGATAATCTAAGTATTTCTTCTAAAGATGAAAGCGAGGTTATTGTAAGCCCAAACGCTCGAAACACCAGGTATATTCGAGTTCAAGCAACTACCGACGATCCAATCGGTGCTAATTTAGCTTGGACAATTAATAGATTAGTTTGGGATTACGATCAAACTAGTGCTTACAAAAATAGCAGAAGTGGAAGCAATTGTAATGCAGCAAACCCTAGTTCACTTGGAACACATTGGTATATAAGTAGTTGTACATTCTCTAGCTACTCTATTATTGATGGCGGAAGAACGGTAACATCTAAACTTACTGGTTCTTATTATAACTATGACTTTATGGACAATAATAAAAGAACCGATGTTACACACAACGTATACCTAGAAGGGTATAAAGATGGTTCTAGTTATTATAGTGCAACATGGTCAAAGTCTGGTGAGGGTTCTGGTCTGTTAGATTTAGATGTGACTGTAAATAGAGGAACACCTTAATTAATTTCTAGTTTCTCCTAATATCCCTCTAAAATTAAGATATTATTCAACTAGTAAATAAGAAAAACCGGGCAAACCCCGCCCGGTCCTTTTTCATAGCTAGAGAACATCCGATAACTTATATTCATGGCCATGCATCCCTTTATAATACTTTGGATACATCTCTCCACCACATTGTTCACAATTGAATCTTGGTGGAGTGGTTGGATCTCCCCCATCCATCAAATCAAACTCTTCTACAACGTTATATGGAATCTTTTTCTTCCTCATGACACATTAAACAATGATAGTTGACTTATGTCTTCCTTCGGTCGTAGGTGGTCGGTTCCTTTTTTCTTCTTTCCTTTTTTGCGTGGTTTGTTGCTCTGTGCGATAATGACTCACCCTTTCTAAATAATTCCTTGCTTCTTTCGTTAATGTGATCTTTATTTCTAATCTTCCATTCTCAAGACACACTTCTCCCTTGTATTCATAGTAATTGTCGAAATAAGGGCATACAAGTGGATCTTTTTGACCACTAGAAATAATACGCTCTCTCCATGTTTGGCGGCGTATGGTCTTCTTTACTTTTAAGATCCAACGTCTTGTCCTTGTTGCCATGTAGCCAATAGTTTTCTACTCAATTTCTTACTTCTTCTAGAATACATCCCGTAGTGACGAATCGTTTTGAATTGCTCGTCTAGAATATCACGGATTAACCGGATTATAAACTCTTCTACCGTTACCGTTTCGTTCTTTTCTTACCCATCCACTTTATCGATATATTTAAACGTCACATGTTGACCATCATATGCCTCGATTCGATTGATCCCAATCGCAGGTCGACGAATATAACGGCCGATGTAACGCAGTTGGTCCTTCACCTTTCCTCTTTGTTTTGGGGCATACATATAGAAGCCTTCCCCATTATTAGAAAAAGCCTTTTGCAATCTCGGTTGAATTCTTTTCTTTTCGTTCTTCCATAAGTGTTTACGAATAAATTTCAACACGACCGTCTGCCATTGTTTCCCGAAGCATCATAAAAGGAATAAAGTCGTATGTCTTCCACTCCCCCTTTCTTCGTTATCCCACCCATTGTCACTAACATATGGACATGTGGGTTTAAATTCGCTCTTGATCCAAACATATGTAATCCTGCAATTATTCCTGGTGTCACCTTTGCTTTCTTTTGAAAAAACTCTGTAATTAACTTTGCAGCCTCATCCATAAGTGGCTTCAACAGTTTCCGATTCCATAGGAATATTTCTCGTAGATTTTCATCGATCGCAAAAATCACATTGCGATGATTTACTTGTAGTACATCTTCTGTAAGAATACGACTCCATTCTTCATTTTCTCCAACAGAACACTTCGTACAAAAACGACCTTTACACCGACAAGGCACATGTCGAACATCATGGCATCCTTCACAAACATAGAGTTTAAATCCATTTTTAGGATTTCCACAGTCACGGAACTTTTCCACCTCTTTAATGACAATTGGACGGATTCTAACTTCATGTTTCTTTTTAAATGCTTCCCAATGTTCATGTTCATCAAAAAAGATTCGTTTCAAGATGTTTTTCTCCATATATTAAAAATACCACAGCTAGAAACACTGTGTTAGAGCCAAATTTTTATAGTTTCTTATCTTTTTTAAAAAACAAGGGTATCCCCACCGGAGGATACCCCATTACTTAATCTTCCAAACTAACCTTAAGCACCTTATCCTTTACATCTGTCATTTCAAATGTTTGCGATACTGCGCCATTTGTTACAACTAGTGTTACTTCTTTATCCTTTAATAAGTCTACTTGCTTTTTATTTAGTAATAAACTTCTCGGCTTTTTCTCGTTAAAGATGTTAATTACAACTTGCACACCATGATCTAACGCTTCTAAATCCTTCGTATGAACTGTCGCTGTCCCATTATTTTTCTTCGGCTCCACTTCTACTATTGGCCGATCTTCCTCTTCTCCAGGTATTTCGTCTGTAACAGCAATTCTTCCTTCTGGACCATAAACTAGCGGATTCGATTCTGAGCTATCTAAACTTTTAACAAAATCTACGGTGGCATCGATATCTTCTGGTCCCATGACTGGGTTTTGTCCAAGGTCTTTAATCGGACCCTCTGAAGTTCCCATATAGTTATTGACCGTTAATGTATATACTGCATCTTCATCTATCGGTGTACCATCAGGGAATGTAATATCTACAACCTCTTGTAACTCAGGATTAAACGTATAATGGAATCCAGCAATACTGTAGTCAGATCCGTAGCTTGATAGCTGCTCATTAAGAATAGGATAAAGATCTGCTCCTGTAATCTCAACGGTCATTAGCGTATTGCCAAATGGTTGAATATTATATAATTCTCCCCAAGTAATTGGTCCTTCTAGTAAAATATCTCGAATTCCACCACCATTCATCATGGCGAAGTCACTGTCCATTGCCCAATTCATACCATCTGCTATGAGATTACCTAAGCCATGGTCAGCATCATTGGTATAACTTCCTGTTAGCTCTTGTGCATTGTATCCGACAACTTCATTTACAATAGGAGCAATTGCTTCTGCATAATAGCTTAATGTTTCTGCAACCGTTTCGTCTGGTGTATAATCACTCTGCTTAACAAAAACAACTTCTGCTTCCTTACTTACAATGTCACCAGTAGTACGATCAATTTCTAAATCAACATCTGCAAATGCTTTACCATATTCAGAAGCTTGCACGATTAGCTTGTTATCTACTACTCCATCAACTACTTGATGATTATGAGCCGCAAAAATAACATCCACCGAATCATTTACTTCCATAGCCAAGTCAGCTGCAGCACCTGTAGCTCCAATACCTGATTGGTTAGCAGGAATATGTGCTAATACAATAATAGCCTCAATCCCCTGTGAAGTAAGTTCATCTACAGCATCATTTACCGCGTCTACCTCATCTGTGAACGCTACATTCTCCAACGAAGACGGCATTACCATGTTTACTGTCTCCTGTGTATTTACACCGATAAATCCAACTTCCACACCGTCAACTTCTTCTACATGATACGGTGGTAAGAACGTTTCCCCAGTGTCTTCATATACACAATTTGCACAAAGTACAGGAAAATTCATGCCATCGTAATCTTCTGTACCTGCCCCATCAGGATGCTCACCACCATTTACCATACGTAATAATTCATCCAGTCCTTCATCAAATTCGTGGTTTCCAACTGTCCCAACATCAAATCCTATTTCTTCCATAATTTCTACGGTTGGTTCATCCTGTAATAAACCTGATACTGGTGAACTTCCACCAATCATATCTCCGGCATGAACAATTAACGTATTAGGATTTTCTAGCTCACGTTCTTTTATCGCTGACGCCGTATAATCCATACGACCGTACATGTCAAAAGTACCATCCCCATCAGGGTCAAGGCTATATTCTTGATCAATTTTCCCGTGCAAATCATTCATGCTTAAAAGTTGTAATGCAAGAATATTCGGATCTGCTTCACCACCACCTTCAGCAGGTGTATAACCATATGATTCCGCTTCGGCTTCACTAGCGAAGAAAACTCGTTTTTCGACTGGGACATCTGCCCAATCTACCGGTTCTACATACTCCATTGTGTCGGAGTTACCAACATAACGTAATAATCCTTTTTGATCGTCAAAGGCACGGAATACAAAAGGTAATTCCAATAATGGATCTTCTGGATTCCAAATCCCTAAGCCAGCATCTTTCGCCTCTTTCACAGCTTCTTGATAGACGGGATATGCTTCTTCATCAATCGGTGCAAGGAAATAAGTAGATGCATACCCTTGTGCAACCATTTCTATATTAATATTTAGTCCATCCTCTTTGCGGATAACTTCTGCTAAAATTCTACCATAGTCATCGGTAGGTTCATCACCGACTTTTAAATAGATTTCATCACCTGGTTGCAATAGTTCACTAATATAACCTGTCGCTAAATCCCCGTAATATTTTTGATTCGCATTAATTTCTGCTCTTTCGGGGTCGTTATTATGAGCAGCATACGTTTCCGGTGTATCCATATTTAAGAAGCGTACTCTCGATTCGCCAAATACTGGATCTGCAACACGAATTGTATCGCCATCAGTTACCGTTTCAACAGTCGTTTCATACAGTCCCGATGCTGATGGTGGATCTGGTTGTTCTTCTGCTACCTGTAAATCAGATTGCTCTGTAGGAATTAGTTGGTAATCATTGTATTGACTAACGATTGCCGTGATATCGTACCACAAATCTGATTCAACCAAGGAAATATCTAGCGCATTTTCCATCACGCGAAGTGTTGTTCCATTAAAGTCTGCATCAATTAGTGATACATTATAGCCACCACCAGCCGGGCTACCCGGAACATTATTGATAAAACCGTTTAGCTGTACTAATTCCCCTTCATATGACTCTGCAACCGCAGGATCCTGAAGGTCTTCTAGTGTAATTTGTTGCGCTTCTGGTAAATCTTGTCCCTGCTCTATTATTTCAATTGATTCTGGTATTATTTCTTTTAATCCATTATAGGAATCTAGTTCACCAACTACTTGTACACGGTCACCTTTTACTAGATCAGGTAACTGTCCTTGTTCATAGGCAAATAGATTAATTCCACCTGTTTCATCTTGTATATAAGTTGTAAACTGAGAACCATTACTAATGGCAGCATTATCTGCTATTACAATTCCTTCTACCGTTACAACTGTTCCATCACTTAAATTACGGGCATCTCCAATAGTATACTCATCACCAGGTTCTCCTGGGTCACCGGGGTCACCAGGCTCTCCTGGGTCAACGCCATCCATTGTGTGACTCCCAAGATAGGCAAATGTATTACTCGTATAATCCGTCCATTCACCTTCGTCATACGAAGTGCTAGGAGCTGTCACAGAAGAATTTCTCACTAATGTAACATCTTGTCCATAATTAATTCTCTCTCCAATGACGCCTAATACATCTAATACACTATCATTTTTCGTTAAGGCTAACGCATCATCCCCATTAAAGTTAATGACTCCACCATGCGTCATATCAGCCACTTCTAAGATAGCCTGATCTGCACTTGTATGTGCTAGTACGAGCACATCTCCGTGCTCCAAAGTACCTGATAATGCTAGTGTTTGACTAGCTGTTGCCGAACCATTGCTGTATAGGTCAACTTCATAGTCTGCTAAGTCAACGCTCTGCCCAGTCCCATTAAATATTTCAATTGCTTTGTTAAATGAACTGCCTTCAATGTACTCTGAAATGAATAAATCCTCTGCTAGTTCTTCATTACTTTCCGCTGATGCTTTCATCGCAAATACCGATGAATAATTCATGAACACAAGCGCGATAATAAGAACGAGATGAAATACTTTCCGAACAGTTGAATGTTTCATTAGTACCCTCCATTTGAAATATTATTATGTTACATTCATAGGAATCTAACACACTATTAATATGGCATATAAAATGGACAGATACCATTAAGTTTTTGTAAAAAAACAGCTTTTTCATACTATTTAACTAGATTTTTTGCAAAAATAGTTACATTATCCTATGTTTGCTAAATGAGTATATTTTACTATATGAAGTGATTGAAAAATTAATGAGAAGGGATTATAATTATAATCATTCACGGGGCATTAGCTCAGCTGGGAGAGCGTTTGTCTGGCAGACAAGAGGTCAGCGGTTCGAGCCCGCTATGCTCCATCTACATATTGTGTACAATGACACTATTTTTCGCAAATAAAGTGAGAGATGGTGTTTTTTGTTAGAGTAGTTGAAACTTGAACGGACATAGGTTCCGCTAATGTTATAAAAAGAGGCTTTTCGAGATGTTTGACGGACATGAGTTCCGTTATTATGCTAAATAATAGCAATTATTTAAGGAGTATTATTAAATAACGGATTGTATGTCCTCCAAAGTTATAATAATACTATAATTAACGAAATAAGGGATCGTGTGACCGTTTGAGGAATGTATTCCCGTTATTTCAACCTATATGTTCGCACTCGTTTATTCCCGCTTGCTACAGTTAGAATTTGTAAGTCTACTAGGGTATGTAAAATACGTCTTGCATGGCGGTCACTAATCTTTAAATGACTAGCAATTTCAAGAGGAGTAATTGGCCGAAGTTGACGACGTGCATATCGTACAACCTCTGCTTCAACCCAAGATAATTGTGGAAATGATGATTCATTTGAAATAAATTTACCGATAAAAGCAAGAACTAGTTGTTGACACTTTTTATGTTCATCTTTAATTGATAAATATGCAATCGGTAATAATGTCCATCCATCGAGAGCTAATAATGAATGACGCCAACATAAATCTTTAAATCGCCTGACATCAATATCTCTTGCATGTGGACCATATCCTTGTATTTCAATGCATCCTTTCGCATCCCCAGGTCTGTAGGCTAGATCAAGGTAGCGATACCCATTGTTGAAATCGCGCACCTCCCATTCCGGATATAGGTGATTAAAGTTCCCTACAGTAGGAAACCAAATCGAACGAAGAAATTCAATCGTTCCATGACCTAGACCCTTTTCTAAAATTTCTCGTCTCCTATGATTTTTTTCTTCGGAAATGTGTTTTTCAATCCAATCATTGTATGTCTGTTCAAATCTTAGCATCTTTCACTATCCTTTCTGTTCTTATTTTATTACATGAGAAAATTCAAATACATTTCATTCATTACTGTGGACATAGATTCCGTTATCTCTGTCAATGCATTAAAATTATAGGGATAAATGGACATTGATGCCGTTATTAATGGGATTATTTCATTATTTGTAGTTTTTATCGTAAATAAAGGACGGTATGTCCTCCAACTGATCCAAAATGGGGATTAGGTGTATATAACGGATGGTATGTCATCTGAAGCAGGGGGGGCAATATTCAGGAGATTCTTAATCATTATACAATAATTATACATTAAAGAAAACCATAGTTCTTAAGCAGGAACACAAATACTACCGCAATTAAAATCCACTTCGCTTTCTGCTGCCAAAATCATAATTACTTTCCTGACATTATTGTTTTCCATATGATACAATAAATACAGAAAAATCTAAATTTGGAAAGGAAGGGAAACATGATTATTCAGTTAACCTAAGATTTATATTTTGCCCGCGGACCGCCTGTTAACGCTTTATTTAAAAGTTCACTTTTACAAAACAGGAGGTTCAAGTAATGGTACAATTTCGCAAAATTACATGGGACAACTTTGAGGAATGCATTCATTTAAAACTGAGTGATGAGCAAAATAATTTCCTTGCTTCAAATGTATATAGTCTTGCTCAATCATATGTTGCATTGTTGAATGATGACTTACCAGCTATGACTTTTGCAATCTATGATCTTGATACGATGATAGGATTTATCATGATGTATTACGATAATGCCGAGGAAAATGAATATGGCAATGAATCATGTTATGGCATTCTTCGACTAATGATAGACAAAAGGTATCAAAATAAAGGATACGGAACTCTAGCAATGACAAAGGCAATTGCATACATTAAGTCATTTCCACAAGGAGAAGCAACTTCGGTTTACATTGCCTACAGCCCTGACAATAAGGTAGCTAGAAACCTTTATACCTCGTTGGGATTTGCAGAAACGGGTATTATTTCTAATGGTGAATTAGTTGCAAAACTTGAAATATAAGCCGTCAATACTATAGATGTTTTAGTCAAATAAAAATCCAAACTATGATTCAAAATTCAATTAGAATCGAATTAGTTTGGATTTTTCTTTTGGGTTGTTTTCGTACTTTGTTGTTAATCATACATGGAATGCGAAGCATAGTGCTCACCGCTCTGGAAATATACCTCGATTCCTGCATTCCTGCGGGCTCACGATAAGATTCCTCGCTCGCAAAACAAGTGCGTCTGCATCTTCTAGTAATGCTTCGCACTAGGCTACCACGACGCAAGGGTTTAACGGAGCGGACATGGCGTACGTTATTTCGTAAAAAAATCTTATTTGAAGATGTTATCGGACATCAAGTACGTTAATTGCTCTAATTCGTACCAGAATACCTGACATTTAGGTTAATAACGGAACTGATGTCCTATAAACTCCTTTATTACCCACTTTTGTCACAAATAAGGGAAGAATTGTCCGTTTACATACTTCGCCTATCCTTGTAGCCTCTTCGCGTTCCCTGCGGAAAGCGACTGCCCGGAGCAGAAATCAAGTTGCCGTTACTTCGCATTTACTATCAACTAAGAATTAAGGTGTAACCGTTGAAAAAGTTACTGTCTAAACTTCCAATCATCTAATCATTCGTCTTTAGAGTGGAAAGATTTAATTTTTCCCAGCACCTTTTGTTTACGATTAAGCGCGAAGCTTCAACACAACAGATTCTCCTCGCTCTAATGTAACGAATTGACCATGATGTGTGATCGTTAACGCTTCTCCTTCTTCAACCAAATACGTTATCGTGTCATTCTCCATGCGGATCTGTAGCAATCTTCCTTGATATTGTAAATGAAATTTTAATGACTTCCATTTCTTTGGTAATGTAGGCTGTAAGGAAATACCACTTTCCTTCACTCGTAAGCCAGCAAATCCAAATACAATTGCCAACCATGTACCACCCATATTCGCCATATGAAGACCATCTTTTGTATTTCCATGCGTATTATCTAGGTCTAGTCTTGCAGTTTCATTAAAATACGCATATGCCTTCTCATCATACCCTAACTTAGAGCCCATAATGCTAAATACACAATAAGATAAAGAAGAATCATGTGTCGTAATTTGTTCATAGTAGTCATAGGAACTTTTGATTGTTTCTTCATCCTGTTCATCTTCTAGCAGAAAATGAGCCAGAACGGTATCTGCTTGTTTGCATACCTGATAGCGATACAATGTTAATGGGTGATAATTTAACAGTAATGGGAATTTATCTTTTGGCGTGTTTTCCAAATCCCATCGTTCTTTCTTCAAAAAGCTATCATCTTGAGCATTTATTTTTCGTGATTCATCATATGGCAGATACATGTTTTCTCCTGCTTCTTGCCATTCTTTTGCTTCCTGCTCAGATAGATCTAATCTCTCTGCCAGCTGATCTAAAGCACCTTTTTCTTTCAACTTACGATATAGCTTAGCGGCCCACAATAAATTATGCTTAGCCATCACATTTGTATAATAGTTATTATTAACAATACAGGTATACTCATCAGGACCGGTAACATCATCAATTCTAAACTGACCATCTAACATATGTCCTGTATCTGACCATAGGCGTGCTGTTTCAAATAATACCTCTGCCATATATTCTTGTAAAAAAGCTTCATCTTTGGTAACAAGATAATATTGAATAAAGCTATAAGCGATATCGGCACTGATATGATATTGGGCTGTTCCAGCAGGGAAGAAGGCAGAGCTTTCTCCACCAGTGATTGTTCTCCATGGATATAATGCACCTTTTCTATGGCCCATTTCCTTCGCTCGTTCTCTCGCACTGTCTAGTATTGAATAGCGATGCAATAATAGTTGTTTAGCAATCTCTGGATTAGTCATTAAAAATACCGGGAACATGTAAATCTCGGTATCCCAGAAATAATGCCCTTCATATCCTTCTCCAGATAGCCCTTTTGCTGCAATATTACTAACGGAATCCTTACCTACTGATTGTAATAATTGATATAGATTAAAGCGTATCCCTTCTTGAAGCTTGTCGTCTCCTTCAATTTCAATATCTGACTTGCTCCAAAAGTGATCTAAATACTGTTGTTGTGCTTGTAAAAGGTCCTCAAATGTTCTGTTCGCTAACTTATCCTGAATGGAAACTGCTTGCTCGATAACCGTCTTACCATGTCGAAGTGTATCTGTATATACATTAAACTTCGTAAAGCGAACTATTTCACTTCCAGCAAACACATATTCTTCTTCTACACCGGTGTCCGTAACGTGACATTCATAGGAATTACTCCTATTTACTCTCGTTGCTGTTGCACAAGCAACCTCCAGATTCGTTACATATGTAGTGTCTTTAACAATACTATAGTCTTCCTGTTTTTTTACTTCTGTTACATGTAGTCGTTTGGCATGACCAGATGCAACGCGAGGATCATTTTTATCGACATAGTTTGATACATCGCCCTCAACAGTAGAAATGATTTTTATCTGTTCTACATTTTGAACAGGCTCCACGCTTACATCAATAGCAAATAATTCTTTCGTCTCAAAGGAAACGATTCGCCTAAAGTGAAGTTTTACTTCTTTTCCTTTCGGTGATTTCCAATGAATGATCCGCTCTGCGAATCCAGTATTCACATGTAAATTCCGTTCAAAATCAAGAATTTCTCCCTCAAATAACGAAAATCGCTCATCATCAAGGTAAATATAGACACCCTGACCATCAATGATATTAACAAGCTTTTGTTGTGTATCTGGAAAGGCATATAACTTCTCACCATATGTAATTTCCGTTTCATCATGAAAAGCATTAATGTATGTTCCACGGATTGACTTATACCCTTCATGATACCCTTCTTCAAAGTTGCCTCGAACACCTAGATAACCATTTCCTAAAGATAGTAAACTTTCATTTACTAATAGACTTTGATTATCCAATTCTGACTTTGTTAGTTTCCATGTCATTTCAAACACTCCTGATTGTCTATAATCCTATCAAAAATTACTTTTTCCAATTTGAGTACTGTCTTACCAGTTCCTCAAATTGTAACCCTGAAGTATCATTTACCACATAATCCGCTTCTGCCAAATGTTCTGTTGACCCAACACCAACAGAAAACATAGAAGCTTTATTAATCGCTTCAACTCCTGCCACTGCATCCTCTATTCCAATACAATCGGAATAATGGATAGAAAAAGCATCCGCCGCTGTAGTAAATGTTTCCGGATCGGGCTTTCCTTTTTTCACCTTTGCTGCATCGACAATATAATCAAAATACTCGGTAAGGCCAAGCTTATCTAATACCATATTGGCATTTTTACTTGCTGAACCGAGAGCAATCTTTATATTATTCTCTTTAATTTCTTTTATTAATTTTTCAATACCTGGTAGTGTATTCTCACCATTAATCGATTCAATTAATTGCTTATAATATTCATTTTTATCATTTGCTAGTTTTTCTTTCTCATGATCAGACAAAGAAAGTGAACGATTCTTTGCCAAAATAAGTTCCAGTGACTCCATTCGACTTATACCTTTTAGCTGTTCATTGAACTGTCTATCAAATGAAACATCTAGTTCTTCTGCAAGCTTTTTCCATGCTAAATAGTGATATTCTGCTGTATCCGTAATGACGCCATCTAAGTCAAAAATAAATAATTTAGGAGATTGAATCATAATGCATGTTCCTTTCTGAAAATACTAGTTGTATTTAATTAACATCCACTACACAACGGAAACCGATATTTCCTGTTGAACTGTCTGGAGTGTTTGAAGTTCGCGCCGCTACCCGATATCTATTACAATACGAATGATGACATAAATAGGATCCACCTCGCATCACTCGATTTTGGCCAGCATCTGGTCCTTTACCAAACCAATCCGAACACCATTCCCACACATTTCCCGAAACATTATATAATCCATATCCGTTTGGTGGAAACGACTTTGCTGGCGCAGTTCCTACATAGCCATCCTCTTTCGTATTTTCATGGGGGAAATTTCCCTGCCAAATATTACAATAATGCTCCCCGTTCGGCGTCAATTCATCGCCCCATGGATACAATTTCTGTTCTAGTCCACCACGGGCCGCATATTCCCACTCCACTTCTGTTGGTAGACGCTTTCCCGCCCATTTACAATAAGCTTGAGCATCATTCCAAGATACATGGATTACTGGGTGGTCCATTCGATCGGAAATAGATGAGTTTGGTCCTTCAGGATGTGACCAATCCGCACCTTCAACTACCCACCACCACGGTGTTTGTTGGACCTTTTGTCTAACTGTTTTAGCGGTATTTGTATGGAGCAATTGATAAAACACAAATGACCAGCCAAAGCGTTCTGCTTCTGTCCTATATCCTGTATCGTCTACAAAGGCTTTAAACGAGTCATTAGTAACGGTATGCACATCTATGTAGAAAGAATCCACCTGCACTTCTCTTACAGGCCCTTCTCCATCCATTTTAAAACCGTGCTCTGTATCTGTTCCCATTAGAAATGAGCCCCCGGGGACTAAGATCATGTTATCCATTGTTGTTATTTCATTGGAGGAATGCGGTATTTGATTAATTTGTTGAAGTTTTTCATTTGCCAGTGAATTAGCTGCGTTACGGCTCACCCCACAGCAATTTTTATCCGTCATTTCGCCTTCCCTCCAATCATTTACTTCATAGAACCTTTATAGACTCTCCCAGCTTCTATTTCCTTCTTCCATTCATTTGCTTCTTCTCCTGGTACAGGACCCTGTAATAATGGATCGTTCGTTTCTTTCATCCACTTCTCCACTTTCAAACGAAGTTCTTGTAAAACATCGATAAACGCATCATTGTTTGCAAGGTTAATCTGCTCCAATGGATCGTTCTTCAGATCATATAATTCTTCCTCTGAATTAGATACATAATATTCTTCACGAACGTCTTGACCCGATAAACTTTCATGGATATCAAATGGCAAGTACACTTTGGGTCCATCTTCAAAATTACGTATGTACTTATAATTTTTTGTACGAATACCCCGCATCGGGTGGTAACGATCATGCCATGTTAATTCACAGAAAAAGCTATCTCGTTCTTCATATTGCTCTTCCTGCAATAGCGGAAAGAAACTGACTCCATCAATACCTTCAGGAACATTTCCACCCGCAATTTCAATTAAAGTTGGCATAAGATCAATGTTACATAGTAACTCATCTTGTACCCGTCCACCATTTTTCATTCCTTGTGGCAGTCTCATTATTAGTGCAGTTTCAAGACCTGCATCCAACAACGTTCCCTTCGCCCTTGGAAATGCAATTCCATGGTCAGTCGTGTAAATCAATATTGTATTCTCAGCTAACCCTGTTTCTTCTAACGATTTTTTAATTCGTCCAACTGCCTTATCCAGTTCTTTCACAGATCCATAGAAATATGCTAAATCTTCACGTACTTTTTGCGTATCTGGTAAATAATCAGGAACTTCCACAGAATCCATTGGAACTGGTTCAAAATCATCAAACGGGCGGTGTGTTTCTTCAAATCCAACGGAAGCATAAAATGGAGATGGTTCTGGTGATGTTGATCGTTCTTGTAAGAATGCTTCTACCTTATCCGTAACATTTTTAGCTGCATTACCAGGCACCTCAATCACATGTTCATAGCCAAGCTTTTCCCCTTGTAACTCGCCATCAATCGATTCATGGAAAAAACCGAATAACCATGTGTCATATCCCACTTTATTCATTTCAGAAGGCATCGTATCGATATCCTTTTTCATGGAGTGTCCCATATGTGCAAGACCTAACATGCCATGATTATGTCCGTACATGCCTGTTAGGATACTGCCTCGACTAGGACTACATTGTGGTTGTGAACAGAAGTAATTATTAAATTGCACGCCATTCTCTGCCAATTCATTAAGCTCAGGAGTTTCGACATGATGACCATAACTACCTATATGTCTTCCCGTATCATGTGAAATTATCATTAGTATATTTGGTTTGCTCATGGTTGGTATAATCCTCCTTAAGTTCTTCTCATCGTTTGTACACTATCACGTTCCATAAATTCATAGTCAACACAGACTAATTTTGTTTCATCCTGATTTTCCATTAACCGCTGCAGCAATAGAGCAGATTGCTTTCCCATTTCAAAGAAATCTTGTCGTATAGTTGTTAGTCTTGGTTGCGTAAAGTCACTAATCAATAAATCATCAAAACCGGTAATAGATATGTCTTCTGGTATCCGCAGCCCTTTTTCTTTTATCGCTCTCATAACACCATATGCCATTAAATCACTGTTACATAGGAAAGCAGACGGTTGTGAATTTTCTAGGTACTCTTTTGTTAAGTGATATGCTTCATCTTCGGAAAAGTCTGCGTATAATATATCCTTATCAGCGACTTTTAAACCAAATTCCTGCAAAGCACTAATCGCCCCTTTTAGTCGCTCCGTATTTACATAGGTTTCCTTTGTTCCTGCAACGATTGCAATATCTCTATGATTTTGCTTCAATAAATGTGTAGCTATTTTCTTACTTGCTCCAAAGTTATCACTCGTGACACTACCAATTAATCGATTATTCATTTCAGAAACCACATCAACCATTACACAAGGGATATTCGAATCCATCAGCTCATTGAAATACCGGTCATCTGTACGAATCCCCTGTAAAATAATGCCTCCAATTTTTCGATCTCGACAAAATTGTGCATAGCTTTTCTGTTCTTGCTTCAATGAATCGATTAAAAAAATGGACAATTCATATTCATTTTCCTGGACTCCGGTATATACGCCTTTTAATATTTCAAATGAGATCGTATCCTTTGTATTTTCTGTGAAAATACCTGAAGCAATTAATCCAATTGTCTTTTGTCTTTTCGATGAAAGGTTTTTCGCAACAATATTTGGGGTATAATTAAGCTCCTTCGCAATTTCAAAAATTCTTTGCCGAGTTTTTTCATTAATATCTGGATAGTTATTGAATGCTCTAGATACGACACTATTGGAAACCCCTGCTTTTTTTGCAACATCTTTAATTGTCGCCATGTTCAATCACTTCCTACTAATTTTGTGTAACTATTAACGACTGTTAGCTTTTTCTTCAATCTTCAACGTGAATCGATAAAATGCAAAAAAAGATAGAAACACAGTAATTGCTACTGCAAAAAACGGAAAAACAAACCAAATCCTAAAACTCAAATATATTAATAAGCTGTTTATGATTAAAATGGATAAGAATAACAGCGGATTACCAATTGTTATAAAAAATGCATTTTTTATAGACTCTTTAATTGTCATATGAAAATGAACCCGAATACAAAAATGGTTGATAGTAAAAACAAATAGCCATAGCCCTATTAATACCATCACCATTCCCAAAAGATTGTTTTGTTGATAAAAAAAGTAGAAATCAATTGTCCATACGATCCAAGCAAGCGTTATAACGGAACCATACGTAAAGCTTGTTTTATAATTTTCTTTCACATACTTCCAATACGTCATTGTAAGGGAGGATTGATCTTTATTCATAATCCAGTCGCGCACCATGGCAAATACCGCTGATACAGTTGGAAAAAATAATAAAGGCATTAAAATTGCTAATGGTATTGCCATTATAGTGATGGCAAGACTTGATGGAGTTAAAACCATCATTATAACAATAAACAATATAGGAAGATTACTAATCATCCAGAGGACGTTTGTTATAGTAATACGCATAATCCATTCTGCTAAATTAAATAATCCTCCCATAAAACCTGAATAATTTTGCATTCCATTTCCCTCCTGGAAGCATGACATTGTTCTCTTTATTCATAAAGTAAGACATCCATTCTACAACATGTACATGTGCTTCTTGGATGCCAAGTGATTACACTTTCATCATTTCTATTTAACTGCTCCTTCACCAATTCCCTTAATAATATGCTTTTGTGCAAAAATATAAAAGATAACAACAGGAATAACAGTTAAAGTTAAGCCAGCCATCGCCATATTCCACTGAATTGTAAATTCGCCAAAGAAATAGAATGTGGATAAAGGAATGGTACGTAAAGCTTTATCAGTTAGTGTTAATGATGGCAATAGGAAGTCATTCCAAATTTGTATCACGTTTAATATAATTACAGTAACGGTAATCGGTTTTAGCATAGGAAATACAATTCTCCAAAATAAGCCAAACTTTGTACAACCATCGATTGTGGCCGCTTCTTCCAATGAAATTGGTACGGTAGATCTCACAAATCCGTGGTATAAAAACACTGCCATACCAGCATTGAACCCTACATGCATATATATTAATCCACCACGAGAGTTTAGCATTTGAACCGGTAATGCATTTGAAATTGTATCCATAAATTGTATTAATGGCATCATTAATGTTTGGAATGGAATAAGCATCGTTGCAATAAAGGTCATAAATATTATTTTACTTAACGTATTATCTGTTCTCGCAAGCATCCAAGCAGTCATCGAAGAAAGAATTACAATAAAAATGACAGATGTGATTGTAATAAACAAGGAATTACCCAAAGCTGTCATGAAGTTCATCTTCTCCATTGCATCGATATAGTATTGGAAACCAAATTGTTCTGGCAGTGCAAGGACATTTTCATATAATTCTTGGCGGTTTTTAAAAGAATTGACCACCATAATATAGACGGGAGATAAAAAGAAAATTGCGGCCAATAAGAGTAAAATTTCTCTTATTACTTTGCTAAACTTTTCCATTACATCTCTACCTCCCTTTTCTTCGTAATATATACTTGTGTTAAGGTTACAGCTGCAACAAGCACGAAAAAGATAACTGCCTTAGCCTGACCAAAACCATAATTTCCATAACCAAATATTTCATTATAAATATGCAGTGCAAATAGCTCCGTTGAATTTACTGGTCCACCGCCTGTTAGTGATAGGTTTACATCATAGATTTTAAAAGCGAAGGACAGTGTTAAGAATAGACAAATTGTAAAAGATGGCATTAATAATGGAAGAATAATTTTCCGTAGCCTTTGCCAATAGCTTGCCCCGTCAATCTTAGAGGCCTCTATAACATCATTTGAAATTCCTTGTATTCCTGCAATATAAATAATCATCATATACCCTGCCATTTGCCAAGTAAATACAAATACTAATGCATACAGGGAGTAATCAGAATCTAATAGCCAATTAAAGAACACGCTTTCGAATCCAGTTGCCTCACCAATTATTTTAAAAGCGTCAGTAAAAATAAATTGCCAAATGTATCCTAATATTAATCCACCAATAAGATTAGGCATAAACAGCATTGCACGTGCTGCATTTACGGTTCGTAACGCGGAAGTTACAAGTAATGCAAAAGTAACCCCTAGTATATTTACCGTAATTACTGCTATGACAGTAAATTTTATCGTGACCAATGCAGATTCAATAAATCGTGAATCACTAAATAATTGCAAATAATTTTCTAACCCAATAAACTCCATTGGATTTGCCCTAATACCATCCCAATCAAAAAATGAATAATAAATTCCCATTAAGAATGGAATGATAACTACAGTAACAAAGATTACTAATAGAGGGATAGTAAATAATGCAAACCAACCTTTAGTCATTCTATTTGTCACGTTAATCCCTTCTTTCCAATACAATATTATTCTTTATACTCCTAGCTGTCATTGATGTAATCCCAAAAATCAAAAATATAGTTTCATTGAATCGGATCACAAATGAAATGGATAGGAAAATAAAGCGAAACTTCATTAAACTTCATTACGTGTGGGGTTTCTTATCCCCACTGATAATAGATGAACAAAGACGAAGAACGCAACAACTGCGATTACCCGTCCTACCGAAAACATCTATTGTAACTCCTCGTCCTGTAGACCCGAACGAATCAGACATTTACGGGCAGTTGTTCCCCCACTCAACACCTCTTAGCTTTGCCTCAAAGTATTGAAGTGGGGTCTTACTGCCCGTTACCTGCGGGATAGAATTATATATCTCCCCATCATTTTGTACACGTTATTATTTAATTGCGTTTTGCCAAGCCTCATCTAGGCTATCAATAAACTGTTCTCCAGTAACATCTTTGGATAAGAAGAAATTCTCCGTAGCTGGCACAAAATCATTTACGATAACATTTGCTGGATAATAGTTATGAGACCAAGGAATTGTTTCACCACTATTAGTAGCATCTAATACTGCTTGAGATAACGGATCTAAATCATTTGCTTCAATGTTTGTAAATGCCGGTACAGCCCCGAATTCTTCTACTATATAACGCATTCCTGTTTCACTCGTATGCATCCAGTTTAAGAAATCTGCTGCTGCTTGAACCTCAGCATCGTCTTTATTAGCATTAATACCCCAGTTACTACCTACACCAACTTCTAATTTGTCATTATCTAGTAATGGTAGTGGAGCCATACCAATTTCAAAGTCTAAATCATAATCTTCAAACATACCGTATGCCCAGTTACCTTGGTGAATCATAGCTGTTTTTCCAGTAGCAAAGTCTCCCATTTGCTCGTCATACGTAATATCCAATGGGTTTGGAATGTTTGCTCGTAAGTCTTCCATTAATTGACCAAATGCTTGGAATTCATCTGTTTCTGCCATTGTAACTTCGCCATTACTTAATTGTTGAATATAGTCATAATTATCTTCCTGTAAAGAGAATGGGTAGTTACTCAAATGACCAATAAGGAAATAAGCTTCTTGAGCAAGACTAAGACCCTGTACATCTGAATCCTTAAACTTCTCTAGCGTACTTACAAAAGATTCATAATCAGCAATATCTTCTTCACTAACTAAATCTTTATTGTAAACTAAGCCAAATCCTTCAACTCCGTACGGAACACCAACAACTTTTCCATCGTACTCCAACGCCATATTCGGAGCAACATCCTCAACAAAAGCCTCGTCACTCATGTCATATAGATAAGATTCTAATTTTTCTGCTTCTGTAACATGGCGAACACTAAAAATAGAAGGACCTTGATTACTATTTAAACGAATTTGTAATTGTTGAAAGTAATCATCACCAGTTGTACCCCAAACTTCTACTTCTACACCAGTTTCTTCTTCATACTCTGCAGCTAATGCTTCCAATTGCTCCGAAATTTCCACTTTACTTTGGAAAATGGTTATTTTTTGACCTGAAGA
Source organism: Ornithinibacillus salinisoli (assembly GCF_042684965.1). Lineage (NCBI taxonomy): Bacteria > Bacillati > Bacillota > Bacilli > Caryophanales > Bacillaceae > Ornithinibacillus > Ornithinibacillus salinisoli. The sequence continues at coordinate 40,661 of NZ_JBHUMI010000015.1, read as the reverse complement.
ATCATCAGAACCTTCTGCGTCCTCATTATCGTCCCCACCACAAGCTGCTAAAAATAATGCAAATGAAATGGATAATAAAACTAACAAACTCTTACGGAATTTCATATGAAATCCTCCCTTTTCGTTTCTTTTTTATTTTATATTTAAGGATGAATTACTCATCCACTAAATAACGCTAATTAGAGTGCTTCCTTGGTATTTCCAAGTAACCTTCCCATTGATATACTTTTCCAAATGATTCAACCTCTAGAACTTCATCTGTTTTCCCCTCTACTATTACAGAGGAATCTGTAACGGTTACAAACAGTGGTTGTCCTTTCCAGTAGATTGTAAATCTCATCTGTCTCCAGTGTTTTGGAAGGCATGGATTGATTCTTAGCCTCTTATCTTGAAGCCGAACACCCGCAAAACCAAAAACAGCAACGGACCAAATTCCACCGATTGACGCGGCATGAACACCCTCATCAGACGAATACATATTTGGACCTAGATCAATTTCTGTAGCTTCCTTAAATAAGGAATAAGCTATATCCGTTTTTCCAATATCATTTGCAAGTATGGCATGTGTGGCCAAACTTAATGAAGAATCATGCAATGTCTTTGGTTCATAGAAATTAAAGTTAGATTTCTTCATTTCTTCGGTTAAACGAATATCGTCTTTTAAAAATGTTTGATCCCATAAATAGAGTAAAATTAATACATCAGCCTGCTTGGTAACTTGTATTTCATTGATTTGTTCTGGACTATAATCCTTATAAATACCGCGAACCTGTTCCTGATTTTTATACTTTGATAAGTCTATCTCTCTTAGCTGTAAGTAAGTATCATCTTGTGGGATGACAAGATCTTCTTCACGTGGTGTTGGTAAATATAAATGACTAGCTTTTGATTCCCAATCCGTATAACAATCTAGTAAACTTAGTCGTTCATTTAATTCATCCAGCACCTCTGAATTGACCTCATGCAACGACTTATAGTAATACATAGCTAATTTCAAATTGAAGTATGCCATATAATTTGTAAAAGCATTATTATTCACATGCTCTTTATATTCATCTGGACCTATAACATTATTGATATGATATTCTTGCTTCTCATCATTCCACTCTAGTCTACTTGCCCAAAAATTCGCAGTATCAAAAATCATTTCATAGCCATATTTATTCATAAAATCATGATCGTTCGTTACGTTATAATATTGATATACTGCAAAGGCAATATCAGAAGTGATATGTTGTTCAATCAATCCAGACCAAATTTTTGTTTGTTCTCCCGTGACGATATCAACATCACCTAACAACGGTGTAACTTCTCCATCTGTTGGCCATGCGGCTTCCCACGGATACATCGCACCCTTATATCCATTCTCTTGGGCTTTCCTTCTTGCTCCAGCTAACCCTTGATATCTATACTGTAAAAGCGATTTAGCTACTTCCGGATTCGAGTAGGTAAAGAAAGGAAGAATAAATATTTCTGTATCCCAAAATGAATGCCCTTTATACCCTTCTCCACTCAAAGCTTTAGCACCGATCCCCATTCGATCATCATGAGCAGGAGTCATAATTGTTAAATGATAGATCGCAAATCGTAATGCAAGTAAGTCATAGGGATCTTCACTTTTAATATCTAGATTATAAAACTGCCAAACATTGTCTTCCCACGCTGTTTGATGCATATGCAACAGTTCGCTATAGCCTTTACCAGAAATCGCTTTCAATTCATTTAAAGCATACTCTCGTAAATTAGCAAGCTGATAATCTGTCCGAGCAAATTCTTTATCACGGCTAGTATAAACAGTGGTTAACTTTTCCATTACTAATTTCTCTTTGGGTTCAAGTTTCATATCGTAACTGAGCCATACATTTCTTCGGCTCATATTCATCTTAGGCTCGTGACTGTACGCCTTACCGTTTACAAAGATGTTATGGGTCGTATTAATTGCTATATCCACATTCGACTCTTTCGTTGTCTGAATAAGCTCTATAAATTTTCTGTCATACACCCTCCGATCACCTTCAAGAAAGTGCTGCGAACCGGAATTGCTCATTTGTGCGTTAATACCAGAGTCAAAAGATAACTCTACTGATTCAGTTAAACTTTCAACCTCCATTTGCATAGCGATCAAATGCATATTATGTAGTGATACAAAACGATGAAATGAAAAACGTAATTCTTTACCTTGTGGCGACGTCCAATAGAATGTCCGCGTTAATTCAGCAGTTCTTAAATTGAGTTGCCTTACATATTCCTTTGTTTCACCAAACTCGAGGCTAAATCGTGTTCCATCAATGCGAATATCGATTCTTGTGATATCAGCTAAGTTAGGTAGTTCGGTAACTTCATTTTTAAATGCTTTATTAAATGTTCCATTAACTAAAAGATTTCTAGATTCTTTAAGGTAGGGTTCCTCTGTTGCTGACCTTAATCCCATATATCCGTTCCCCAGATACATGATCGATTCCCCTTTTCCTAAAGCATCTGGAGAAAATGTGGTTTCCGAAACAATCCAGTCCTCATACTTTCCTTTTCCCAAATTATATTCCATCATGAGGGTGCACCTCTCCTTTTTCCGAAAACGTTTTCGAAATTCTTGTTATAAAAAACTAAAACGTTTTAGTTTTTTTCGAAAAAAATTTGAAAGCGCTTTAGTTATCGTTCAAAAAAATAAGTTCCTATATGCTAGCAACGTATACTGGCAGTATAAATCTTATTTTATAAAAAGTCAATGATGGATACGAAAAAATATTAGTAACAAAGAACTACACATCACTGAGATTACATGGTCACATTTCTATCTCTGAATTCTCGTTAAGCATAACAAACCTGCTATTAAATAAAAGAAACCACCAACCGCCCCAATCCAAAAACTGAACACCACACTAAAAAAAGCAGTCGATATTAGTATGATCCCCGCAGGTTTCGGCTTGTTATTCCCCTTAATTAAGAATAGGCAAACGATACCGAGTACCAAAGGAATCCCCATTACAATAATTAACAACCAACCACCGGTACTAAACATATTAATAAATTCAATTACATCTGTCATGTAAACTCCCAGTTCTAGTTGAAGCGAGTCTCCCAAGATTTTTTCTAACAGGCTATTATTATTTAAGAACCAAACCAAACCGATTCCTACCACCAATAAACAAAAGTAAATCAACACTCCAATAATGGATAAAATCATCTCAAACGTACGACTCATGAGAAACCCCCTGATCCAATTTGAATGATTTCATTCATCATATGAAGCAATGCTTCAAATTATGCGTATCCTAGCAAAGTTTTTTAGAATTGAAACGATAAAGAGGAAAAAACGGTTTACATGTCGAATTCTTTATATACGTACTAAAAGGAGGTTACATCTTGATTACATTTAAAAAAGATTCAATTGTGGAAGATTTTCACGGAACGAAAGTAGCAGATCCATATCGTTGGTTAGAAGATCCCTCGTCCCAGGAATCGGTTGAATGGAGCAGCTGGATGAAAAACCAATGCGATACATACTTTTCGCAAACAACAACCAGAAATAAAGATAAAAATAGATTAGAAGAGTTATGGAATTATCCAAAGTATTTTGTACCGAAAAAGGTAAATGGCAAATTATTTTTCCAAAAAAATGATGGGCTACAAAACCAAGCTATTCTTTATAAAAACGAGGAAGAAGATGAGGTTTTAATCGATCCTAATAAACTTAGTGACGATGGAACAGTTGCCATGACTAATTTTTCATTTAGTAATGACGGAAATTATATGGCGTACGCCACTTCTACTCATGGTAGTGACTGGCAAGAAATCCGAATACGCAATGTTGAAAATGTACTAGACTTACAAGATCACATCCAACATATTAAATTTACTAATATTGCATGGGCACCAGACAACTCTGGATTCTATTACAGCCGCTTTCCAGAACCCGGAAGTGTCAATCAAGAAGATGAAAGCAATTATAATAAAGTATATTTTCATAAATTAGGTACTACACAAAATGAAGATATTCTTATTCATGAACAACCAGAAGAGAAAGAGCTAATGTTTTCACCGACAATAAGTGAAGATGAAAAATATCTATGCCTATATGTACTTCTTGGTACAGCAACGGAAAATAGATTTTACATTAAAAGGCTAGATTCAGATGGTGAAATTGTTCGGTTACTCGATGATCAGGATGCCGAATACGTGTATATTACGAACGATGAAAATACATTTTATTTCAAGACAGACCTAAATACACCAAATGGAAAAATCATTGCGATTGATGTTAACAATCCTACACGAGAAAATTGGCGAGACATCGTTCCAGAACAAGAAGATGTAATGGACACCATCCAATACCTTAATAACAAGTTCATTGTTACGTTTCTACATGATGCTCATCACCAGCTTCACGTATATAGTATTACTGGTGAACATTTACACCAAATAGAATTACCTGTATTTGGTTCACTAACAAACATGACCCGTAGTAAAGAAGATGATGAAATCTTTTTTGGGATCACATCATTTTTAAGCCCAACAATTGTCTATAGCTATCGATTGAGTGACCAACATCTGTCTGTATTTGCTGAATCGGATTTACCAGTAGACACATCCGTCTTTGAGACAAAGCAAGTATTCTACACCTCAAAAGATGGAACAAAGGTACCGATGTTTATCACCCATCATAAGGAAATACAATTAGATAGTGAAAATCCTGTTATTTTATACGGATATGGCGGTTTTAACATAAGTATGACCCCTACTTTCAACCCTGCAATTTTACGTTGGCTAGAAAAAGGCGGCGTTTATGCAGTAGCAAATCTTCGTGGCGGAACAGAATACGGAGAAGAATGGCATAAAGCAGGTATGCTTGAAAACAAACAAAATGTATTTGATGACTTCATTTCTGCTGGCGAATGGCTAATTGAAAATAACTACACAAAAAAATCAAAACTATCTATTATGGGTGGCTCCAATGGTGGCTTGTTAGTTGCGGCCTGCATGGTACAGCGCCCAGACCTCTTTGGGGCTGTTGTATGTAGAGTACCTGTTATCGACATGTTACGCTATCATAAGTTTACCATCGGACGTTATTGGATCCCAGAATACGGAAGCGCAGATAATCCGAATCAATTTCCATATTTATATGCCTATTCACCATTGCATAATATTAAAGATGGTCAAAAATATCCACCAGTACTTATAGCAACGGCAGAAAGCGATGACCGAGTTGTACCAGCTCACGCTAAAAAGTTTGCAGCTACACTTACGGAAAAGGCAGATAAAGAATCTACTATCATTCTTCGATTGGAATCCAAAGCCGGCCATGGATTAGGAAAACCAACATCAAAAGTCATTGAAGAGTGGGTAGACTTTTATGCATTTTTGAATAAGGAACTGAGATAAGAAAAGAAAAACAGCATAATGTTTGGTGTACATTATTACGGAGCGAAGCTTAATATGAAAATTAACATAACATTAATACTTATTCTTTGTATGCTAGTATTTACAGGATGTAAACAACCAGCAGATACAATGGTGCTTCTAGATGAAAAGATAGAAATTATTAATATATCTAATTCACATGGTTTTGGAGAAATGAACGAAGACATCATCTATTCCTTTCGTGACATAGAATCGATATCTATCCTAAAAGATGTTATTACGACAGCAACTAAACAAAAAAGTGATGTCGATGTGGAGCAACCAGATTTTGATATGATGATCGGATATGGCGATGAATTTCCGATCCATGCTATCCATTTATGGCTAGGAAAAGAAGGAGAGACAAGTACATTCAGATATATGGTGGATGATGAAGTTTCCACTTATGTTACAACACCTAACTCCACAAACAAATTACGCTCTATTTTAAACTAATAAAAAAAGGTGAGATCAAGGACAATCCATGATCTCACTTTTTTATTGTAACTGTTTTCTGTAAAATTGTTGCTTTTTCGTTTTTTCCAAGTATGAAATTTATTCGTAATTGATGTAAAATGTGCAGTAACTTTCGCTTGGATTTACTTTCTTTCACACATTTCGAAGGGATTGCTATACAACCGCTCCGGCAGAATACTTCGCTTTCCGCGGGCACGGCCTCAGCCTCCTCAGAAGAAAACCACTTCTTGCGGGGTCTTCGGACACGTGCTGTTCCCGCAGGAGTCTACGTATTCTGCCTACGCTGATGGGTAGTAATCTGGTTATGGAGTGGTAGTAACCCATGCTATCAACATTCAGTGAGGCTCTTCTATCCAATACATGTCATGAAGTTGTAATCCACTATTCTAGCGGAAGAAATACACGTAGACTCCTGCGGGAGGAAAGGCATAGGTGAGACCCCGCAGAACGGAGTTCGAGGAGGCTCACCAGCCGCCCGCGGAAAGCGAAGTGTATTTCTGGAGCGAGATTTGGTGCAGTATATTTAATCTTAAATTTCACCACGTTTTTCATATTAAATTGCTTCGCAGTCTATATAAATTTAGCAACAAACTATACGAATCAACCCTATATTATTCATCCATCTCTCGCTTACGATAAACAAAGAATGTTAATATTGCTGAAACAACACCCCAAGCTAGGATGATAGTTAAATGGCTCCAAAGATTCCCAAATGCTAATCCTTCTTCTACTTTATAAGCAAATTCCACTAACTGTGTGTTTGGTAAGTAATCTACAAACACCAAAAGCGGATATTCATCAATTAACGGTTGTAACATAGAACCAAAACCAAATAAAAACATAAAAGGTAAAATTACCACAGAAGCTTCAACTACTGTTTTCGTCACTAGTCCTAACAGTGTCCCTAGAGCAAGGTAAAATAAACTCGAAATAAAAATGGCAATAAAAACTAGTAGTAAATTAGCCGGGTCATAGCCGGTGATCTTTGTACAAACAACAATTGTTACTAAGGTTAAAATTAATGTAACTAGACTCTTACCTGTTAATATTTCTGGTAATGTAGCTGGTGATAGCATTAACCCACGTAACGTATGTTTTTCCTTTTCCTCTGCAATGACAGCACATTGGATAAATAACGTCACAGAAGCTAACGTTAAATTAATTATCAGATAATGTAACTCTATGTTAACACCCATTCTGCTATACATAAATGCCATCAATAAAGGCAATACAATAATAGAACTAACAAACATGTTTTTCGATAAGTCTTTAATATCCTTTTGAAAAATGGCATAAATACGCTTCATTGATAAAGTCATACTAACTCCCTCCCCGTGATGTCCACAAAAATATCCCCTAATGTTGGTTCATTCGAATGAATGGAAACCACTTGATCTGCAGATAAATACTTATAAATTGCTTCAGCACCTTGCACGCCTCCTGGTAGTACAATCTCTCTACCATCCTTTAACTCAAGAGTAATTGACGAATCCGAATATTGTCTTCTTAGTTTCTTAGGTTCATCAAGTAATTGTATTTTACCTTTATTTAAAAAGGCTACACGATCACATAATGTCTCCGCTTCAGACATATCGTGAGTAGTTAAGAATATCGTAGTTCCTTTTTCATTTAAACGTCGTAAGCCATCATGAATTTGTTTTGAATTAGCTGGGTCAAGCGCTGATGTTGGCTCATCTAAAAATAGTAATTCTGGTTCATGCAATAATGTACGTGCTAATAATACGCGTTGTAGCATCCCCTTGGATAATTTCGCTACTATTTTCTTCTTATCATCCGTTAAATTTACTAAGCCCAGCACCTCATCGATTCGCTTTACTGGAACATTATATAGGTCACAAAATAGCTTTAAGTTATCAAAAATAGATAACCTATTGTATAACCCACTATTATCCGTTAGCACACCAATTTTCTTGCGATACTCTCTATTTTTCAATGAGGAACTAGAAAGACCAAATACTTGTGCTTCACCAGATGTTGGACGCAATTGCCCGGTTAAAATTTTTATTGTTGTTGTCTTCCCAGAACCACTTGGTCCAAGAAAGCCAAATGTTTCCCCTTTTTCCACTTGAAAATTAACATTTTCCAAAGCGGATTGGTCGCCAAAAATTTTGGCTAACGCTCTTACTTCAATTACATTACCCACAGTTCATATCCCCCTGGTTACATTTTGTTTGTTGTTCATAGAATAGAGGAAAACACGGATAATATCATTATATTTACTGTGAAAAGAGTAATTTTGGGGTTGAATGGATCTATTTTAGTCCTAACATTTCCCTTAGTTGAGACATTTTTGTCTTTGATAACGGAATAGAAGATTTTGCTTTATCATCTAGTATCAAACTGTAACTATTTTTTGTCCAGGTAATAACTTCACGTACCTTTTGTAAATTCACAATATATGAGCGATGACATCTAAAAAATCCATAATGCTTTAAACGCTCTTCCAACTCATTTAAAGTAAACATACTTGGAAAAGCTTCCCCTTTGATATAGACATTAGACTGCCCTTCATTACTCTCAATATAATCAATTTCAGGTGGATCAAATAAAACTATTTTATCCTTTATTTTTGTAGGGATTTTATTAAACTGAAATGCTATGGATTCATTTTCTTCCATAACAGAATCTCCCTCTTGTTCTTCACCAATCACTTCATTTCCCATTTCATAAGGCTGTAATCCCTCTTCATGTAGACGATACACCCGATCGGCCATTGTAATTGCACTTTCAATATTTCCAGTTAATACTAAGATACTTTTACCTTCCTGTTGCAGTTTTTTCGTTATGTTTATAAATATCTTTTTTGTCTCAACATCAACATTTAAATCTGGTTCCTCAAAAATAAATAGAGATGGGTTTTGAAGGAGTACTCGTGCATATTGCACCCTCTTCTGTTGTGAATATGTTAGATTCTTAATTTTTTTGTATTTCAATTCATCCAATTGTGTTATATGTAAAATTTGATCAAACGTTTGATCAAATTCAAAAATCTGCTTATAAAACTTAAAATGATCTAGTACAGTCAATCGCTCATACATTCCCTCTTCAAAAAAACAAATGCCGATTTGCTTAGCATATAACCCCTTGTCTTTCGAAATTTCTTTTCCGTCAATTAAGATCTTTCCGTTTACGAGAACGAGCTTTCCTAAAAATATATTAATTAATGCCTGGCGCACATTTAAACTGGAATGGATTGCAACGATTTCTTTACGATCTATGGATAAGTTAAACGCTGAAAATAGTATGGTATCTTTACGATGCATCTCTAAATTTTCCATGGTTAATACAGTCATATAATCACCCTTTACCGTTCCAAATAAAAATCAGATACTCTATTTATAACATGCTTATGTATTAAGATCCTAGATAAAAGAATAATTTCGTTTATAGGTCTTAGTTACTTATTTTCAAATTTCACATGACAATTAAGTTTTTTTTTGTTATGGTTAATTTGAAAATAAAATATATGAAACATTACTACTAGGGGTGCCCAAAATTTCGTGGGCTGAGAGGAAAGTACGCTAACTTTCTGACTCTTATGGACCTGATCTGGTTAATACCAGCGGAGGGAAGTAGTCGGACGATACGTCTATTCTATTTCAGCTTATGTAAGCCAGGTCCTTTTTTTGGATCTGGCTTTTTTGGTGTCCCTATAACACTGGAGGAAAAACATGAATCGAACACGATTATTAACAACGATGGCAATTTTTATTGCAATTGGAACTTTAGGAGCACAAATACTTTGGTTTCCAGCTGGAGTTGCCAAGGCATATCCCGTACAACATGCTGTAAATGTAATGGCTGCTGTCACACTCGGACCAGGACCAACTGTCATTATCGCCTTCATGATTGGATTATTACGTAATTTACTTGGCCTTGGCACATTATTGGCATTCCCAGGAGGTATGATTGGAGCGTTATTGGCAGGTTATCTCTATCAAAAATTTGGGAAAACGTTATTAGCAGCTATCGGTGAAGCAATTGGAACTGGAATTATCGGCTCCTTCCTTGCCGTACCTTTTGCTATTATCCTAATGGGTAGCTCCGTTGGCGTATTTGCCTTTCTACCATCTTTTCTCGTAAGCAGTATTACTGGTGCGGCTATTGGCTGGTTTATCCTATCAAGGGTAAAACAAGAACATCTCATTCAAAACACATAAGGAGGTTTTATTGATGACTTTTACGGATCAATTAAGAAAAGATAATGATGATATTTTTCAATTCATCCTTTCCCATCCGTTTGTAGAGGGTATCGGAAAAGGGGAAGTACCTAATAAAGCGATCGAACATTATATTAAGGCGGACTTTGAGTATTTAAATGCGTTTATGAAGATCTATGGTATTGCCCTTGCAAAATCCACCAATCGAAAGGAGATTGCCTATTTTCATAAAAAGATAGATTTTATTCTAAATGATGAAATTCATCCACATCGCAATTTTTGTGATTATATAGGTGTGAACTATGAAGAACTGCAAGGACATCCACTCCCACCAACAGCCGACCATTATATCAAGCATATGATGTATCATGCACAAATGGGGAATTTAGGAGAAATATTAGGTGCCCTATTGCCTTGTCCTTGGACCTATTTAGAAATTGGTCGAGAGTTAATTCAAAAATACAATCCGTCAAATACACATCCATTCTATCCTTGGATTACGTTTTATGCAGACAAATCTGTTGAAAACACTACTAGGGAAATGTGCGAATTATTGGATAAGTATATGGATCATGCATCACCAGTTGAACAGTTAAACGTAAAAGATGCATTCCGTAAAAGTTGTCAATTAGAACTCCAATTCTGGGAAATGGCGTACAACTATGAGCAGTGGCCATCAAAGGAGAAGGTGACTTCCAATGAATAACGTTTCATGTGCGCTTACTATTGCTGGTACTGATCCCAGTGGTGGAGCAGGGATTCACGCTGATTTAAAAACATTTCAGGAGTTAAAGAGCTATGGTATGTCTGTTATCACTTCCGTTGTTGCACAAAACACAACAGGTGTGCAGGAAATTCTCCATCTACCGAATGAAATGATCGTGAGCCAATTAGATTCTGTTTTATCAGATCTACCAGTTCACGCCTTTAAAACAGGAATGATTGCCAATACTGAAATGATGGAGGTCATATTAGAAAAAATCACAACAATCAACGCTCCTTATGTAATGGATCCAGTCATGGTTGCAACGAGTGGGGATGCCTTGATTCATGTAGATGCTCGTAGCTATCTACGAGAACACCTTTTACCTTTAACGACCATTGTTACACCAAATATTCAAGAAGCCGAATTTATTACGGGGAACACTATCGAAAGCCTTTCTGATATGCAGGATGCAGCGAACCAAATTGTGTATAAACACGGTGCTGGTGCTGCCCTAGTCAAAGGTGGCCACTTACGTGAAGAAGCAGTTGACATTTTATACGATGGGAACAAAATTCACACATTTACGTCAGAACGCATTCATACAAAGAACACACACGGTACAGGTTGCACCTACTCTGCAGCAATTACTGCCTATTTAAGTCAGGGAATACCACTACCTAAAGCAGTTGACAAAGCAAAGCGTTATGTAACTGCTGCAATAAAGCATGCCTTACCCCTGGGTAAAGGAAATGGACCAACCAACCACTTTGCCCCTAGAATGGATGAAGCGAGACAATGAAGACATCTATTATACAAGAAGTAAGAGAGAAACAACCGCTTATTCATCACCTAACAAATCAGGTCGTAATGAATTTTACAGCCAATGGTCTACTATCCTTCGGCGGAAGTCCCATAATGGCCAAAGCAGTGGAAGAAGCTAGGGACATGGCACAAGTTGCCGATGGTGTATTGATAAACATTGGAACAATAACAGATTCAGAGGTTCCTGCCATGATACAAGCTGGCAAAACAGCAAATGATAAAGGAATTCCTGTTGTACTCGATCCTGTGGGAGTATCAGCAACCCCATATCGCGCATCCGTCGTTAAAAAGATTTTAGATAAGGTACAGCCTACAGTGATCAAAGGTAATGCTAGTGAGCTTGCACATTTGGCAGGAATTCCATGGAGATCAAAAGGTGTCGATTCTATTGGAGCTGGAGATGTAGAAAGTGTTGCAACAACGGTTGTTCAAATCTACCAGACTACCGCAGTAGTTACAGGAAATACAGATGTTATATGCACAGAAAATAAGTTAACACATAATTACTATGGTCACAAACTATTATCTAAGATAACTGGTGCTGGTTGTTTACTAGGTTCTATTTTAACTGCCTGCTTAACTACAAATGATACCACGGAGGAACAAGCTCTAACCGCTCTATCCTTTTATGGATTAGCAGCAGAATATGCCGCTTCAAAATTTGAAGTTAGTGGACCTGGAACCTTTATTCCCCATTTTATCGATGCACTCAGCATGGATAAAGAAATACTCGAAAGGAGTTAAAACATGCGTATATCGCTTGCACAGCAACTTCGAAAATATTTTATTATGGGGTCTCAAAACTGTGAACAAGATCCTGTTACAATATTAGAATCAGCAGCCAAAGCCGGAATCACAGCCTTCCAATTTCGAGAAAAAGGAATAGGTTCGTTAGCGGGGGACGAAAAACTAAAGTTAGGTAAAAAACTACGCCAGATTTGTCGTGAGTACCATATTTTGTTTATCGTTAACGATGATGTTGAACTAGTTGATCTCCTTGATGCTGATGGGATCCATGTTGGCCAAGCGGATCAATCTGTTACCGAGTTACGAAAACAGTACCCTGATAAACTTATTGGTCTCTCCGTATCAAACCGTACCGAAGTAGAAAACAGCCCCACGCATTTAGTAGATTACTTAGGAGCTGGCCCAATCTATGGTACAACAACAAAGTCCGATGCCAAAACACCTGTTGGTACAGAATGGATTAGAACATTACGAAACCAATTCCCCAACATACCAATTGTGGGTATTGGAGGTATTAATACAAGTAATGCCTCCTCGGTAATCCATGCAGGGGCAAATGGAGTAGCTGTTATATCATCCATTACCCAGGCTACTAACATAGTAGAGGCAGTTAAAAAACTATAACATTCCCTTCTCATTACTATTATCGAAACAAGACAGAAAAAAGTGGCAAATATCTTCTTAAAGATGTGCCACTTTTTTCTGATTATGTACGATTGTAAATAAAAGAAGAGAGGGAGAAAGGAATAAAAACTCACTTCCCACTACCTATTTATTCCTTGTTTGTAGAAATGCCATTTGTCAAAATAAATAAGATTCGTTCAATCTCTTCTTCATCATTCCAATCGGCTTCTGGAATAAAAACATATCGTGCCATGATATAGGAAAAAATAGACGATCCCATTACTCGAATAATCGTATCTGGGTACATCTCAATGATTTGCCCTTTATCTTGGTAATGTTTCACAATTTGTCTAAACTGATTGAATACATCTATGCCGATGTGTTCCATAAACTGCTTCTTTAAATCAGAATGGAAAGGCAACTCCTGAATAACTATGCGAATCAATGAAAGATTTTTTTTCACAAATTCAATTCTATTTTCAATCATCGCTCGAATGAAATCCTGAAAAGTTTCAAATTCTTGCCCTAATACTTTATTCAAATCCCTTTTTATAACAGGAGCTAGGAATTTTACCATCACCGGCGAAACGACTGAAATAAGTAATTCCTTTTTCGTTTTATAATGTCTAAAAATGGTTCCTTCTGCAACACCAGCTTTTTTTGCAATTTCACTAGTTGAAGTTGCTGCATATCCTTTTTCAGCAAATAGTTCCGTTGCTGCAGAAAGAATCCCTTTTTGTTTTTCCGTAAGCTTCTGCTTCTGATCGTCACTAATCACGTTTATTCTCCTCTATCCTGATTAGGCATTTCTTTAATAATAATGTATTTGGAATAGAATTTGCAACGATCGGCTAGATCTTCCGGTATTTTCGAAGTGCTAGGACATTTAAAATCATAAAAAGGGCAGAGAATCCTAATAGAATAAAAATATTAAGATAAATACTTTCCCATCCATACCCTCTGACCATGACATTGCGAAGTGCATCAGCACCATAATACAACGGAGTGATAGGACCTATCCAACTTATCCAATCCGATATCGTTTCTAGATTGAATAAACCAGAAAAGAATACTTGAGGTATGACAACAACCGGAATAAACTGGATCATTTGTAATTCGTTATTGGCAAAGGATGAAATTAATATACCTAACGTTAGTGCCGTAAGAGCTAGTGCTAGAATTACAAACAATAAATAGATAAACATACCTTCCATCATCATATCCAATACATAAATCGCAAATGCCGCAATCAAGGTTGATTGAATCATAGTAAAGATCCCAAATCCAAACACGTACCCCATGACAATTTCCCATTTCCGTAATGGAGTAGATAGTAATCGCTCGAGAGTTCCTGTTGTTCGTTCCCGTATAAAAGATACGCCAGCAATAATAAAAACAAAGAAGAAGACAAAGAAACCAAGTAATACGGGACCAAAATAGTCAAACTGTCCCATTTCTTCTGAGCCATGGAGATAGTTAATCTCTACATCTATTGCGGCTTCCGTTTCTTGTATTGGTTTTAAAGCGGTTTGGATCCAACGCATTGTCGATCCGTTTACGGTAGGGTCACTTCCTTCAAGATAGAGCGATGGTTGTTGATTGTTAAAGACGATATATCCATCTATTTCTTGATCAAATAAATCCTCTGTTGCTTTACGTTCTCCCATATATTCGTAGATTTCCGCATCAGATCTGTCAATATTAGACAAGATAGGTTCTGGAACGTCTATCAAACCGATTATCGGAGTATAGTCATCCCCATTAAAAACTAAATGCAACAAAGTTAACACCAACATTGGCGCAAAAATTAACATACCAACTGTACGTTTATCACGCAATATTTGCCTCAATATTCGTATAGTGAGCGCCTTAATCCTCAACAGTAACACCTCCATAAACTAGAAACGCCTCTTCAATGGAATTAGCATTAGTATTCTCTTTTAACTCATTCGGTGTTCCAATCGCAATTAAAGAACCATCTCTCATAAGCCCCAAACGGTCACATTTTTCTGCTTCGTCCATTACATGTGTGGTTACAATAATTGTCGTACCTTTTCTATTTAATTCATAAAAGGAATCCCATATGCCTTTTCGCAGGACAGGGTCAATTCCAACTGTAGGTTCATCCAGAATAAGTATTTCTGGTTCATGTAGCAATGCTATAGCTAAAGATAACCTACGTTTCATTCCACCCGAAAAATCCGAAACCAATTTATGGAGGTGTGCAGATAAGTTAACCATTTCCATAACATCATCGATTCGCTGTTTTTGCTGTTTCCCTTTTAAACCATATAAGCTTGCAAAAAACTGTAAATTTTCCTTTGCGGACAGATCCTCATAAAGTGCATCCGATTGTGCCATATATCCAATTCGGTTAATCAACTGAAGTGATGGCATTTTTTCTTGTAAGACGTAATTTTCACCTGATGTAGGTGTATCAAATCCAGCAAGTTCTTTCACCAAGGTTGTTTTCCCTGCTCCTGATGGACCTAGAAGCCCAAAAATTTCCCCTTCCATGATCTCCAGGTTAATACCCATTAACACTTGATGTTTCCCAAATTTCTTTGATACGTTTTGAATGGAGACACATGCTGCTTGATTAGACATTATCTTCACCCCTTCTTTAATTCATAAGTAAGTACCTACTAAAGTATCCTCTTACTGGCATCGATTCGTTGATCAAACGTAAAATTTTCGCAATCAATTTAGTGAGTAATTACTCACTTATAATATACACAATTGAAATACATTTGTAAAGTGAGTAATCACTCATATTTTAATGTTTTACTTACACGAATGCCTATTTTTAAGAATAATATCCCAATATAGACTATTTCCCCATATATTAAATAGAAGAATTTTATGAGGAGGAAATTATGGATGAATCATTTTCAAAGACCTTATATTGACGAAAGACAATTTAACCTACCTGGTTATTTAATAGGTCAATTTTTTGGATATCCTAATGTCCCATGGCAAACCGGTGGTCAGTTCCCTGGGCAGCCTGGGCAATTCCCTGGCGGCGGACAGACTGGTGGCCAATTCCCAGGTGGTGGACCGTCTCCTGGATTTCCTGGTGAAGGACAATTCCCTGGTCAACCAGGAGGAGGACCTCAACAAGGAGGAGCACCTACTAGCCCACCTCCAGGATTTCAACCACAGCAACCACAATACCAAACCTATGCAGTAGACCCCGGTGCCATTCAAGGTTGCTTATATCGATTTACTTATGTTTGGTTAGAAAGAGGTAGTTCTTTCTGGTTCTATCCAACATATGTAGGTAGAAGATCGATCTCTGGGTTTAGATGGCAACGTAATAGATGGGTTTACTTTGGAATCGATTTAGATAGAATTGAGTCGTTTCAGTGCTACTAATTGATCCCCCCTACTTTTTATCCTGCATGTATCGTGCAAGGCTGACAAAAACGTGACGTCCTTTCGCATTGTCCGCACTTGCAAGTCCTTATGCATCGTAAGACCCCCACTTCAAGATTTTAAGGCGAAGTCAAGCAGGATAAGTGGGGATCAACTTCACGTAAATGGCTAATTCGTTCTAGTCAACAAGGCGTTGACCACGAAAGCATTGCAACAAATGATTTCAGTGGAACGACTAATCGCAGTCCCAGGGTGTTGTTCTTAGCCTTTGTTAATCTGTTATTAGTGGGGGGGAAAGAATCCCCCACTGAATAAAGGTTCGGTTTATAGGCAATCTCCCTATTTTTTGTAGTCCATTTTAAACAAACATAATCCCTCCTTTCAACATACACTATATTGAAAAGGAGGGATTGTTATGGATAGACTCGTATATTTATATTTAGCTAGTATTTTAGCTGGTTTTGCAATGGCTTTCGTACCAACTTCCTCACTAGTAACAGAGCCGATTGCTAACTTTTTTGATATTATAGGTGGAGTAGTTATCCTTGTATTTGCAGTAGCATTGGTTCACCTTGGGTTAAGAGCACTCTTTACTAAACATTTTAACAGCTAGCAAATTAGGTGAAATCAATTGTTCCTAAGAGGAAGTGACTGCGATTAGTCAAAAAGAGATCGGCTGCGATCTCTTTTTGACTTTAATAACACATTTATTTTTTACTTTTATGATCTATTATTGGTATCAATACTGCACAGATAATCGCTGTGAAATAAGGAAGAAATTTTATTCCCATCGCCTGGTCGAACGCAAGCATGCCAAAAATCCCAATAAAACTTGATAAAGCTATTCCTAAGAAGAATCCACCGATAAGACCAACAATTATTGCAATAAATGCTCTCATTTATTTCTCCCCTTTCTGTTTAACGCGTTTTAACCATTTCCAAGTTCTTACTACATTCATAAAAGATATTTCGATTAGTAAGATTGCGATAACGGGATGCAGTGATCCTATCCAAGAAATCGTCATATTGGCTGTAAAATACATGGCAAATACTAAACCTAATAGTCCTAAGATGTACCAATATGACCATCGGGGCATTCTACCTAAAAATGCAAACAACAACATAAATACAGGGATATTAAAACCAAATAAATGAACTAACGTTATATGTTTCAGCCAATGGACAGAACTATCAAAAAGCGCCAAGCCAACAAACAAGACTTGTAAGATTAGACATGTGAAAAAGATAATTGTTAAACCAAAATAAATGTACCTTGAAATACTATTTGATTTCCTTACAGATTGATTCATCACTTTCTCTCCTCTTTCCATACTGTGCTTATCGAACTCTGTTTATATCATACAAATCAATTCTAAATAGAATCTTAGTAAATTATTAAATATTTATTAAGAAAAGATAAAAATACTGAGAGTGAGGAAAAAAAGTGGTTTAATTAAAGAAAAATCCAAACCAGATTCGAACTTCAATTAGAATTCGAATTAGTTAGGATTTTTCTTTTGGTGTTTTCGTACTTTATGGCTAATCATACAAAGACTGAGAAGCAATTTAAAATGAAGGCGCGCGCTTCAGAATAAAGTGCCATTCGGTCGCTCATAGCAGTGATGAAAGCCCGATTGGAGAGAATAAAGTGTCAAATGGTCGCTGGCCAAACCTCAAACGAGTTATTTCTTAAACCGATAACCAACACCCCAAATGGTTTCGATAAACTCGGGGTTAGATGTATCTTCTTCAATTTTTTCTCTGATTTTTCTTATATGCACCGTCACTGTTGTTATATCGCCCATGGACTCAAAGCCCCAAATCCGTTCAAATAAATGTTCTTTACTAAAAACACGATTTGGGTGATTGGCTAAAAAGGTCAGTAAATCGAATTCTTTAGCTGTAAATACCTTTTCTTCTTCACTCACAAACACTCTTCTTGACTCTTGATCAATAACCAGACTCCTAATTTGGATCGTATGATCAAATTCATCACGATTTACTAGTCGATCATATCTAGTAATATGTGCCTTTACTCGAGCAACAAGTTCGTTCGGATTAAAAGGCTTCTCGATGTAATCATCAGCCCCTCGATCAAACCCTCTTATCTTATCAATGTCTTCTTTACGAGCGGTAACCATTAGAATTGGAATATCTTTCGTCTTGCGGATTTCTCTACAAAGCTCAAACCCATCAATACCAGGTAGCATTAAATCCAGTAAAATTAGATCATAGGAATCTGTTGTTGCTTTTCGAAGTCCTTCTTCTCCCGTGAATGCAATATCACTAGAAAAACCATTAACTTCCAAGTAATCTCTTTCTAATTCAGCTATGCTCTCTTCATCTTCAATAATCAATACTTTCTTCATGAATTTCCACCCGCTTTCGGAAGTGTAAAATAAACACTCGTCCCCACACCAATTTTACTATCTGCCCAAATTCTTCCTTCATGTTCTTCGATTATGCGCTTTACAATTGCTAACCCGAGGCCACTACCTCCAGTAGTAGAGTTCCTGGAAGCATCTGTACGATAAAATCGATCAAAAATGAATGGAATCGCTTCTTCTGGAATACCACTTCCATTATCTTTTATATGAACCTTCACCTGTTCCGCTTCCCCAGATAAAAATACCTGAATCTTTTTTTCATCTTTATCCATGTATTTCAAGCTATTTTGAATGATATTAGTAATGACACGCTTTAACTTATCTCGATCTGCCTCAACCATATAAGTTTCATTTTTATCCACTTCAAATGAAACTTGACAGTTAAGCTCTTTTAAGTCAAAAGATAATTCTTCCAAAAAGTCACGTAAATATAATTGCAAATCAATATTTTCATAATCAAAGGGAGCCTGATGGAGGTCTAACTTTGAAAAGAGAAATAGTTCATCGATTAAGTGATCCATATCATTTGCCTTCGTATAAATAGTATCCATATACCGGTCCATTTTTTCCGGAGTGTTTGCTACACCATCTCGAATTCCTTTGACATATCCTTTGATCGACGTCATGGGTGTTTTTAAATCATGGGATATACTCGCAATTAATTCTTTACGATTTTCTTCATATCGAACTTGAAGTTCCTCTGCTTCTTTTAATTTCTTACGCATTGCCTCAAATGTTTCGGATAGCTGTCCAAGTTCGTCCTTCCCTGTCTTTTCAATTACAAAATCAAGATTTCCATTTCTTATTTCGTTTGCAGCCTGTGACAGTTTTTTTATAGGACGAATAATACTTCTAGCGACAAAATAGGTTAATAAACCATTTGTTACAATTAAAACAACTAATAATCCGATAAACCGGAGGGATAAGAATAGTCCCATTCCATCCTCCAAATCCCCCTTTAAAACAACAAACAATACATATCCCATCATTATTTCTATAACAAAAAAAGAAATCACCGGAATAATAATCATAGCAATATTGGACAATAATAAACGCCTTTTTATAGTCATTGCATCACCTTCTAACTTATTAAAAAGAATAACTTAACGATATTATGATAGCAAATTCTTAATGAAAACTAATTTATTTATTAAAAGATTATTAAATCTAACATACGAAAAAACCGCCTTATAGGAATTAACCTATAGAGACGGTTTCTACTTTTATTCTTCCTTATTCTTGTCTACTTTTCGCTGTAATTCTCTTTGCCAGATTAATCCCTGTTCAAGTGCCATCTTCTTCGCAATACGTGGTGCATGCCACAGAGGCGGCAATAACAATAACGATACTGGAACTGCCGTTATTACAATTGAGTTCTGAATGGAACTAACGCTATCCTCACCAATTGTTAATATAACAACAGTTGTTAGTCCAAAAATAATGGCCCAGAACACTCGTAACCATCGCTTGGGATTATCTCTCCCCGTTAAAGTAGCTGCAACCGTGTAGGACATCGTATCTACTGTAGTCGCAACAAATATAACGGAAACAAGTAAGAAGGCTAACCCAAATAAAAGTGCCATTGGAAGCTGATCCGTAATCGCCATGACTGCAGCTGGCATTCCACCTTCATTTAGTGCATTTGAGATAGAACCTGGGTTTTCTTTTTCAAAAAACACACCTGTACCACCTACAATAGAGAACCAAAAATTATTAACCAATGGCGCAACAATGGAAACAGCAATAATTAATTCCCTTATTGTTCTACCTCGAGAAATACGGCTAATAAATACAATCAACATTGGAGCATAACCGATAAACCATCCCCAGAAGAAGATCGTCCACCAGCCATTCCACGCACTATCTCCTCGAAATAAACTCATTGAGAAAAAGTTTTGTAAATGTACACCTGTTCCACCTACAAACGCATCTAAAATAAACAATGTTGGTCCAATAATGAGAATGACAATAGCCAGGAATATAGTAAATCCAACATTATAGCGACTTAATGTTAGAATTCCTCGATCGACACCTGTTGCAGCAGATACTGCAGCTATTGCAGCCAGTACTAATACAACAACAACACTAACTGATACGGTATTCGGAACACCAAATATATGATTAAGTCCATATGCAATTTGTAAACCTAGAAAGCCTAATGGTCCTAATGTTCCGGCTACGGTCGCAATAATAGAAAAAATATCTGCTGCAGATCCAAGCACACTATTATGGTAAATTTTCTCACCGAAAATAGGATATAATAACCCTCTTGGACGAAGTGGTAATCCTCTGCTATAATGCACATACATCATAACAACGACAGCTAACGTTCCAAGAATTGCCCAGGCTAAGAAGCCCCAATGTAGGAATGCTTGGGCAAAAGCCCCTTCCATATTATTAAACTGACCTCCACCAAATAATGGAGGGGTATCCATATAATGATACATAGGCTCTGATGCTGCCCAGAATACACCACCGCTTGCAAGTAGTGTTACTAATATCATCGCAACCCAGCGAAAATAACTATACTTTGGTTTAGCTTGGTTCCCTAAACGTACCTTTCCATATTTTGAAAAAGCTAGTCCTATTCCAATAAAGAAATTGGCTAATAGTAACAGCTGCCAATATGCTCCGAACCAGGCTGCTGAGTAATCAAAAAGGGATGTAATTGCTTCTCCCACCATCCCACTATTCACAAACGATAAAATAATAAATAAGATTAAAAATCCACCACTAATTATAAAAACGGGCCAATCTAAAGTTTCTTTCTTCTTTGAATTCACGTGTCTCCTCCTAATTTTGTTAGGAGCAAGTGTCTAAAATAAAATCTTCCATTTGCCATTAAAGACCGTTGGATGGAGTTGATTACTATCTTTCAACACAACAAATAACCAATTGACAAAACCACCAGCTTGCTCAATTTTTTAACACAGTTTCTTATTATAGGAATAAAACTGTCATCGGTCAAATAATTCAAAAAACACTTGCTCTTTGAAAGTTAAATTATTTCATTCTAATTCACTAAAAACTCGCCCCCAAAGTAGTAAATAGTTTATGCACCTAAGCCACTATCCATACTTCACCTATCAGTTCTTTTTTGAAAGACAATTGGAAAATAGGAATCACGCTAAAATCCAAAAGCGGTTAGGATTTCCTAACCGCCTTCATAACCATTATTAATCATTTATTATTTCTTCCACAGTTTCTTCCACTTCATTTCTGGAAATTTTCTCTTCTCCATTTTTTAATGCTCTTAATGTTCGGTGGGCAAGAGCAAGGGGGATTTTGCAAAACATTAAAATCGTTTTCGTATCAATATCCTTTATATACTGATCCGCTTTACTTAAATTACCTTCCGCATAGTTGAACATATCCTCTCTAGTCCAGTTATTCGGAAAGAATTGCACACCTCGTTCTGCATCTTCATCTTGATTCCGCAGCACATTCACAGCCTGTAATCCTCTGCCATATGCTATAGCTAATTCCCGATCTGTTTTGGTACCATCATACCATTCCCAGATATCTGATAGCATGACACCAACTAGTCCAGCAACATAATACGTATAATCATCTAGGTCTTCCTTTGTTTTTACTTGCCAATTTTTTTCGGCCCACTCAGCCATCCCGTCTGCCATGATACTAGTAGATTTTTTCACTTTCTCTACAATGCCTGTAGGACAAAATCTTACCCAATCACCCAACCTCTTAGAAACATCTGGTAAAATAGAATAATGAGGTTCTAATAGTTTCTTGTAGGCTTCTTCATCAAAGGAATGATTTTGTAATAAATCACTTGTCTTCCGTAAAATGTCACTTTTAGTTTCATTTGTAAGGTCTTCATGATCTTCAATCTCATCGATTGCACGCATACATAAATATGCTGAAGCAACTGTTTTCTTTAATGTAGGCTTTAATAATTTTATTGGAATATAAAATGTTCTACTCGTAAGTTTCAATATGTGCATTGCTTCTTTTTGTAATTTAGCTCCATCACGCAATGAGGTTGTGCCTCCTTTGTACTACAATGAGTAATTTTAATTATAACAAACATCACTTAATATTTCTTGAAAGATGACTAAAAAGTGAAGGTATGCATTTAATCATATAATTCTAGTATAAATCAAACGTTTGTTTACATATTTTTACACCCTATAAAATTAAATTATTTGACCTAAGTAATCACAGATTTGCTGATACGATACGTGATATTTTGGAATGTATTTCCTATTTAAGCTATAATTTAACTAAAAAGGAGTAAAGTAATGAAACCATCTAGTCGCTTTATTCGATTTATTGGGGGGCGGGATCTTGTTTTTGGGTTGGTCCTACTCATCCTAATCGGAATCACTATTTCTATATACACAAATATTTCGTTTATTTTTTATCCACTTGTGGTCATTCTATCCACAGTTGCACCACCACTAATTTTAGCATTTATTGCATATTACCTATTAAATCCTATTGTAGATCTTTTAGAAAGGTTGAAGATCAAACGAATATGGGGGATAATAATAATCATTTTAGGAATAAGTGGTCTGTTAACAGGTATTATCCTGCTATCAGCACCAGCTGTTGAAGCACAAGTAAAAGATTTAATTAAGAATTTCCCTATTTACTTAAAAGAAATGGGGAACGGAATTACAACATGGATCGAAAACTCCATCTTTGGTGATTATTATCATCAAGGATATAACTGGCTTATTGCTAATTTTAGCGATATACCTAGTATAATTGGAAATTATATTGGAGATGCATTTGAAGGAGTTAGAAATTTAGCAACAACCGTGACAAATGTATTGGTTGCTATTATTACCTTTCCATTCATACTGTTCTTCTTGCTTAAAGATGGCGATCGCTTCAAAGGCTATTTTATTAAATTGTTACCTCCTAAATTTAGAGGAGATGCAAAAAAACTATTACATAACATGGATGTGCAAGTGGGATCATACATTCAAGGACAAATAATTGTAGCATCATGCATTGGAATCCTTCTTTTTATCGGTTATTTAATTATTGGGTTAGATTATGCATTCACTCTTGCAATTATCGCAGCGATTACGAGTGTTGTCCCATACTTAGGTCCAACGATAGCCATTATTCCAGCCATTATCATTGCGTTGGTAAACTCTCCATTTATGTTAGTCAAACTTGCAATTGTCTGGGCAGCAGTACAGTTTTTAGAAGGTAATTTTGTCTCCCCTAATATTATGGGAAGAACAATGAAAATCCATCCATTAACGATTATTATTGTACTACTCGTTGCAGGAAACTTATTTGGAATTGTTGGTGTTATTCTTGGTATCCCAGGTTACGCTATTTTAAAAGTGTTCGTTACCTATTTATATGGTAAATTCAAAACACGTTACGATTACTACTATGGAGAAGAACATGGGTATTATAGGGAAACACGAAACGAAGAATAGAAGATAATTATACTTCATTCCATTTTCTTACATACATATTTTTCATCTATTTTTCAGAGCATATACTATGTAGGAAAATATTAACGGATGGAGTGTACCACATGGATATGAACAATGAGGAAATGGAAAATTATTTTGATCAATCCCTTCTCGATTACAAACATGGAAGTAGTCGATTTGAAAAAAGTTTACCAGAGGTAACGAAAAGTTATTTCAAGTTTACTGACGCATGTTTTGAAAAAGGGGCCTTAGATCAAAAACAAAAACAATTAATGGCACTTGGTATCAGCATGTATGCCCAAGACGAATATTGTATCATCTACCATACGAAGGGTGCTGTGGAACATGGTGTGACAGAGGAAGAGTTAATGGAAACTGTTGCAGTATGTTCCGCTTTAGGTGGTGGAGCTGCATTTTCCCAAGGGGTAACATTAGCGATGGATACGTTTGACTTTTATTCTTCAAAAGAACAACATTAGTGGTTATTTGACATCAATAGAAAGAACAAAAGCGCAAGCGCCCGTTTAGCGACGTACGAACTGGACTGAGCCGTAGGAGATAAAGGAAACACGGCGCCCGAAGGAAGCCGATGTTGACTTATCGTACGAAGGTGAGGGAAGTTGCGCTAGTCGCTGGGCACTGGAGCTGGACGTGGCTGTTCCTGCCAAGAAGTATCCACAGGCATTAAATATTATAATTTCCTAGATCATCAAAAAACAGGTCACATCCAATCAGGCAAGATGTGACCTGTTTTTCAATTTTTACGCAGGAGTACGATGGCTAACATTCCTGCACCAAGGCCGATTGTTCCTCCAGCCTCTAAATTACCGAAGACCATTCCAATCAATGTACCAACTAACAAACAACTAATTAAAGCAAAACCTGCTCGTTCATATTGCATGATTAGCACCCCAAATGCCTAGTCGTTTGTATTAGTTTATTAATTAAAAGCATTTTTCGTTCTATCTTTCATTCGCTTTCCCAAAATATTTACCACTCAACAAACTGTACATCCATTTGAGGTTCATATTCCATATTTAAATCTTGTGGAATACGGAGTAATACAATTTCTTTTCCTCGATGACGGTACGTTGTTTCCATCCAGCCTTCCAATTTTTCCCCTGTATGTTGTGTAAAAGGAAATTCCTTTTTATAACCGATAAATTCCACGTCTACTGGATCATTGTTTTCGTACGTTAATACATCCGCTGACAAGTCAATGTCAAGCGGAGGGAAGCGATCCGTAATATCGATTCCTCCGGCTAAAATTGTCGGCGTTCGATAATAAATCACTTCTATCTTGTCTGTAGAATCATCACGTTTTTGAATATAGGTAGATACACCATTTGCTTCCTCCATGTAGTGTGCATTCAATGTTAGGGAATCATTCTCATAATTATATTCCCACTTATTCGCAATATATCTCGAATCGATATCTAGGAGTGTACCATTTCCGGCTTCCATGTATAAATCAGGAATGTCTTTGACTGCAATACTTTCGCCCGAACTGCTCTCGTGTGGAATGAAAAAATATAGGGCAACAGAGATGATCAGCACACTAACATAGCCGATCAGTAACCATTGTGTTTTAACGTATGAAAATATTTTACTTTTTCGATTCAAGATACCTGTTGCTATAGAAATCAAAAATATCATCAGTATAGCTAGAATTATGATTGGCATATAAGCTGCACTCATTTCCTAACCTCCTTTCGATTCATTAAAGCGATTGCCGCAGCGAATAGAACAATTACAGTTATGAAAACTTTAAGAACGGTGAATACAAAGGATGCTTCTTGAAAATAAAAATTGAAAGAATAGATCATGATGTTGTATCCATTTCTAGAAACAGGGACTAACATTCCGAAAAATAATACAGGGATGATAAACAAAAATAGTTTGTTAGTTTGTACAATGGATCCAATAACATATCCAATGGAACTAAACAACAAAACAAACAAAAATGTTGTCACAACTCCTGCAACGAACTCTATAGAATCGAAATACGCTCCTGCATTAATCGTAGACTCCAACTGAAAAACAAAATATAAAATTACTTTTAGTAAAAAACTAGACAAAATAGCCGTAATTGCCCCTATAAGACTAGCAGTGACCAGAAAAGCAATATTCGATAAATTACTACTCAACCGATTTGTAACAAAAGCAAAGTCATCTTCACGATATGCCTTAGTCGTTATGATTATGGCATTGATAAATGCCCACAACATTGTAAATGCAATGACCGTATCAGCCGAGTAATATTGAACATGCACAACGTTTCCATTTATACTTCCACCACTTGATGCTACTCCATTTAGAGAAAAGATTATCGCCAATATTTGCATGACAACTAATGAGGTAAACACGCCCATAAACGACTTCATTTTAAATGCATACTGCTTTTTCACAACATTACTTAGGGTCACGCTTGTTAAAGACATCGTCGATTCCCCCCTCTGTCTGATTCGTTAAATAGACACATAAGTCACTCGGTGTTACAGGTGATACTTCCATTCCAAGTCTTTTTGCTGACTCATGTTCAAAATCATTCTTCACGACAACATAGGAATTGTCAAAGCCAACATTTTGGCTATAGATCACTTCTTTATTGCTTATCCATTGCCGAACAATTGCTGATTTTCCACTTAGGCCAACTGCATACTCCTTGAGCTCATCAATTGGTAAATGTAAATAGTCTTTACCTTCGTTAATTAATAAAACATCTTCTAATACATCCTCTACTTCATCTAGATGATGGCTAGATATGATTATTGTTCGAGGATGCGCTAGATAATCTTTTAACAATGCTCGGTAGAAATCCTTCCGCACAGCAGCATCCATTCCTGTTGTTGGTTCATCAAAAATCGTTAGTGCACATTTGGCAGCCAATCCGATAATCATATTAAATGTACTCTTTTTTCCTTTTGATAGATTTTCATGGATCTCATAGGGGTCAAAACCAAAATATTGAAATAGTCGTTCAGCCAAGTCTGTATCCCAATTTTCATAAAATCTATCTGCTTCGTTTAGCAATTCCTTCAGTGTTAATGAATTAGAAAATGTCATCTGATCATCAATAAATACGGTATTTGCTGAAACAGAAAGGCTATTAAAAGGGTGAACGGAAAACACTTGAACATCCCCCGATGTTTCATACCAAAATCCTGCTAATATTTTTAGCAACGTAGTCTTACCTGCACCATTTCTTCCTATTAATCCTGTAATGGTATTTTCATTTAACGTAAAAGTTAAGCCATCCAATGCTTTATTTTCTCCATATTGCTTCGTTAATTCTTTACACGCAACTACATTCATTCCCCATCCTCCTCACGTTCTTTTTTGATAGACTGAATCATTCGATAAAGCTCAGCCTCATCAACATCCAACCGTTCAGCTTCTAGCACTACCTCTTGAATGAGTCCTTTCAACTTTTGGTTTTTTCGTTTATCCATAATAATTGACCTTGCATGATGTGAAACAAACTTTCCGAGTCCTCTCTTGTTGTAGAGAATATTTTCTTCATAAAGTAAATTCAATCCCTTTGCAGCAGTTGCAGGATTAATTGTAAACATTTCCGCAAGTTTATACTGCGAAAAGACCTTTTCATCCTCCTGAAAGTTTCCGTTCAATATCTCTGTTTCAATCCATTCGGCTATTTGGATATATATAGGTTTTGAAGCATCTGCATTCAGCATTAGTCAACTGTCCCCCCTCACAAACATAGTGCATTAGTGTTGTAATGTAGTATATAATAAGTATAATCACAAATCAAGGTAAATATGTCCAATTCCTAAAAAAAGTGCCTTCCAAAATTGGAAGGCACTTTTTACGATTTATTTATTATTTCCTTAACTATTTTCTTTTTCTCGTAAATGCTGTTCCTAAAAAGCCAACTCCCATGCCAATCATGGTTCCCGCAGCTATATTTTCGAATAACATCCCAAGACCGATTCCAAGAAACATACAGCCTACAAATACTACCCCACCCAAAAGATCACTCCTCTTCTTTTGCTTTATACGAGTATTACGCATTTTGCATGAAAAAAGTTTCAAATGTAAAAGAGCCTGGGACATTACTGCTATGAACGACTGTTTGGCTCTTTATTATCTCCATTCGGGCTTTCATCACTTTTATGAACGACCGTTTGGCAGTTTATATATGATTAGCAACAAAGTACGAAAACAATCCAAAAGAAAAATAGTTCGGATTTTTCATTGACTAAAACACTTTTATCCTAACGACCTAGAACTCTAGCTAGTCTTCTTAATAAATAACACTTTCAAGTAATTTCCTTCTGGATAATCTGAAGATGTCTGGAAATCCTTCGGCAAATTAAATGATTCGATAATTTTATACGTTGTACCAGTATCTTTACATGCTTGTTCTACAAATCCCTTGAATTTTTTCATACCAAATGTTGCGTTATTTGTCGAAGCAACAATAACGCCGTTCTTCTCCGTAACTAAGATCGCATCCTTAATCAATGTTGGATAATCCTTCGAGGAACTAAATGTCCGTTTTTTAGATCGTGCAAAACTAGGTGGATCCAGGATAACCAAATCAAATTTCAGATCTTTTCTATTGGCATACTTGAAATAATCAAATACATCCATCACCACAATATCCTGTGCTTCATAATCTATTCCATTTACACTAAATTGTTCGATTGTCTTACTTTTACTTCGTTTTGCTAAGTCCACACTCGTAGTCTTCGCAGCTCCACCTAAAGCGGCAGCTACCGAAAAGGCTCCAGTATAGGAAAAAGTGTTTAGAACGTTTTTATCCATCGCATATTTTTCTCTAATTACATTTCTAACATCACGCTGGTCAAGAAAGATACCTACCATTGCACCATCATTCAAGTAAACAGCATAATTGATCCCATTTTCCTTGACGATAATTGGAAACTCTCCACGCTCACCTTTTACAAAATCATCATCATCAATATATTTACCTTTTGTATCAAACCGCTTCTTTTCATAAATACCTTTATAGTCCGTTAGCTCATCAAATGCACGAATTACTTGATCTTTAAACGAGTAAATTCCTTCACTATACCAATTGATTAAATAGTACCCGTCGAAATAATCAATAGTAAAACCTCCGATACCATCACCTTCACCGTTAAATATCCGAAAAGTATTAGTCTCTGAATCTTTATAAAAAGATTCTCGTTTTTTCATGGCATCTGAAATCTTTTCTTTAAAGAAAATAATATCAATTTTTTCTCCAATACGATGGGATAAAACCCAACCAACACCCTTATTTTGGATTCCATAATAGCCTTTTGCTATAAAGTTTCTAGTTGGATCAACTAAATGAAACAGACTTCCCTCTTCCTTTAGTTTATCTAAATTAGCAATCGAATCCTTATGAACTAACGGATAGCCTTGCTTAAATTTGTTTACATATTTTGGATTCACTATTAATTCCATTACACTACTCATATTTTCATCCTATCAACTTTTATTCTTATTATTACACGCAGTAGCTAAAAATAAAAGGAAACATTTCTTAATGGAAGGACGTAGGATAATTAAGCCTAGCCTGAAACTATTATGATGTGTTATTCTAAAATAATCAGAACATTCTTATACAAGAAAGGAAATGTGGATGAGTAAAAATCAACCGTTAATTCATTTAGCCAACATCGATAGCGCAAAACTTCCAAACTATTATAATTATGCTTTTGCTATTGAAAAAGTAAGAGAAAGATTAAACGATAAATATGGGGGGATTTTTAAACTTTACAACGCAGAGGAAGGTTTAACAGATGTATTGGAAGCTACTGAAGATATTTTAGCGAATGATCCAGAAGAAATTGAATTGGTAGCTAATATTTATGATTCTGCTGGGGCAGCCACTGTTTACTATTCAAATGAAAACAAGTATGAGGTAAAGCCTTCCACCTACAATAACATCTTGTACTTTCCTAAATACGAGGTTGCAATTATAACAATACCAATATATCAAAGTATGCATAATTACATGGAGAACTTCATTTTTGCCAAGAATGATACTAGTGTTCTAGAATTTTTAGATTATACACACGAAATACAAAGACAATATATGCTTCAAGGGATTACCGTGTTCACTGATACAGAAGAAGGGGTTAAAAGGACCAGAGAGCAGATTACAAAGCAAATTCAACGTGAGGATATTTTGCTAGCTGAAGATCTTAAAACAGACATTTTTCGTTCAATCGATGAATTTTTTCTTCATAGTGGGACATTTTTTAAAACCTATGACATACCATATAAGCGCGGCATTCTATTATACGGTAGTCCAGGTAATGGTAAAACTACCCTTGTAAAATCAATTGCTGAAAGCGTTACCGCACCTATTGTGTATTGGCAAATCACAGAATTCACCCATAGCTACTCTATTAAAGAAATATTTTCTAAAGTAACAAAGCTTGCCCCAATGATTCTCGTTATTGAGGATATAGATTCTATGCCGAAAGAATCACGATCCGTGTTTTTAAATACATTAGATGGGGCAACTACGAAAGAAGGAATTTTCTTAATAGGTACTACCAATTATCCGGAAAAAATTGATCCGGCCTTAATCAATCGCGCCGGCCGTTTTGACCGCGCCTATGAAATAAAACAACCTGATGATTTGTTACGAAGAAACTATTTACATAAAAAAGGAATCGCTAAATTTATAGACGAACAAACACTAAACCAACTTATTGAGAAAACAAATGGTTTATCCATTGCACAACTGAACGAACTCTATATGTCCATTGCTTTACAATGGCATTACGATCAGGAGGTTACGATTGAAAAGATCATTACCGATCTGCAAAAAAATAATAAAAACACAATAAAGAATGATTGGGAATTGGCTGGGAATACTGATAGATTAGGGTTTTGACACTGCGAATACCTGGACAAATTTAATCGTTTATCCAAGATTATGAATTAAATTAAATTACAAAGCCTACTAAATTTTATCGTTGTAAAGTTTAGTAGGCTTCTTCACTAGGTTTCGATTATATTTTACCGATATTAGTCAGTTCTTTTACTTCCTATGAACCCGTATTTCCAACTATTATTTTTCGTACGTCATGCAACACATCTTTTAGACTTACTAATTTCCCAGTAAGCCCCGTAAAGTCTTCTGCAACAAACAATGACTTTGATCGACATACGCATCTTCGAGAACAGAAGAGGTAGAATAAATGGGTTTACAGCAGGAAATTTATGCCGTGCTTCTAAGTCCGCATCCTCTCCATTTTGGGAAGGCAGATAAAACGAAAGTATTTTAATTATTTGCTCTGCTCCCAGATTGCCTTTGTATAAGCAATTCTCAACCCGGCTCTCTCCATATTACATTGACTGGTACTTCCAAATGAAGCTTGTCCGACAATTAATTGACAACCTAATTTTTTTGCATCCTTTATTCTATAGCTAACTAATGCGCGATGAACACCTTGGTTTCTATATTCGGGAGCAGTTGCTGCTGCTGCAAGGGTTCCTATTCCACCCTTTACAAAAAGCACCCCAATTCCAACTGGATCATCTTCTTTCGTCGCTAGATAAAATTGCCACTGTTCTTTGCTATGTAATACTTCATTATTTTGAGCAACAAATTCCTTCAGAAAATCCGGCATCGAAAACCCTCTAACATAAAGTTCCGCATACAGATCAAACTCATCTTGTTCCAACATTCGTATTGCTATAGATGCATCTTCACTTACTTTTAGATCGTTTACTGCCCCATATAATGTTGTATGAAAGTCCCTTTGATAGAATCCTTGTTTATGCAACCGTTGAAATAATTCCAGCGTAGCTGATGCTGGGCTAATCTCGAACCTTACAGGAATGTCCTTATCCTGATAGAATGAAATAATCTCATCAAGATATGCTACATCATCTCCTGTAATTCCCTTTACCGTATTATAAGAAGGACCTGGTATTCCTTGTGCGGTAAATGCAGTTGCATTTCCGAACTTTTTCACCTCTACTCCCATTGGGTTTCCCGCACGTTCTTGGATACCTGTTAGTCTCGAATTTAAAACGATTACTTCCGATTTCTCCAGTGAATTTGCAAATTCCTTATTTAATAACAATTGCATCTCTATCCCCCTTACGATTAATCGATTCCTACAACATCACTTCGTCTTTCCAAAAGCACAACATCACGCCATACTCCATTCAATTTTCCAATTCGCTTTCTCGTTCCAACTTTCTTAAATCCGTACTTTTCATGTAAGTGAATGCTACTTTCATTTTCTGGGAATATACTAGCTTGTAACGTCCAAAAACCATTCTCTTCACTTGCATGTATCAAATGCTTTAGTAGTAGACTACCTATTCCTTTTCCGATACTATTTTTAGTAAAATAGATACTTACTTCTACTGCACCACGATAGGCAGCTCGTATAGAGATTGATGACAATGCTGCCCAGCCGATGACCACACCGCTTTCCTTAACGACAAATCGACATTTCTTTACATGACTATCATCCCATTGTTCCCAACTAGGAGGCTCCGTCTCAAACGTGGCATTACCTGTTTGAATTCCTTCTATATAAATATTTCGAACCATTTCCCAATCGGCTTCAACCATATTATCAATTATTATTGAACTTCCCATACGATCTCTCTCTCTTTCCTTCGAAACTAATTTTCTATCCAAAACCTTCTCGTGACACTTCCCTCTGAATCAACGAAACTTCTATCCTCTATTCCACCATTGTTAAGAATCGTTTTTGCTGATCCAATATTCTCTTCATCACAGGTTACTAACACACGGCTAATGCCAATATCTTTACATTTTTTTAATGCTTCTGCCAAGATGCGAGTCGCATACCCTTTTCGACGCTCAACAGCTCGAACACTATACCCGATATGGCCACCTTCATTAAACAAATGTTCATTTAAAGAATGACGAATATCTACCATAGCAACAATTCGGTTCTGATCATTAACAAGAAAATAGTTTGTATTAGGTAGCCATTTTCCGTTACCCTTTTCACGCTCTGCCAAAGCTTCTAGATAAGCTGGATAACTATCAAATCCATCTATGTTAAAACTACTTGGCACCATTCGTGATGGACCCCATTCTTCCACATACTTTTTATGTTCCAATTCCCACTCCAATGATGGTCTTTCTAAACGCATCCTCTCTCCCCCTATGAAACAGAAACTCACGTAATTGATTAAATCTATCATAATCAATTACATGAGTTTTTTAAAGATTATTTTATTTTTTTCTTGACTTAATAACTCCGCTAATCACATCTACAACTAAACCGATTAGAAGGAAGATCACAATACATAGCGTTGTATTGGTCCAAATTTGTTCCACAACATAGTACTCATCACTACCTACCGTTACCCATCCGGCCTGTGTTAGTTCAGCCATAAAATTAGGGTTCCAAAAAGTTTCTCCCGTTATCATGAACAATACCGCAATTATGGAAATAATATTAATACATAAAGTAAATAGTACAAGCTTTAGATCCCATTTTCCTATAATCAACTTCAACACTTCCTTTAATATAGAAAGTCCTAAAATTAATAAGATGAAAGGTAAGTGATAAGAAAAGCTATCTATATTTAAAAATGGAATAACAGAAGAGAATTCACTATTATTAAAAATATACAGACCAAAATAATCATTGGAAAATAGGAACAGCGCCATTATAAAAACAAAAAATACAATGCCTAGGATTGGCTCAACAAGTTTAATTTCACGCTTAGGATCTGGGATTGGTGAAAGATCAGAAGGTACCCAATCCTTATCCAGCTTTATATTCTTCTCTTTTACATTTCCAGAAATTTCTACCATAACAAAAATCAAGGTGACCCAGGCAAAAGCAGACGGAAATGAAGTAACAATAGATGTCACAATCGTGTCAATAAAATGATCAAGAATAGCAATAGGGTTTAAGATTGTTCTGATCATAAAAACAATGCCCATGGATGCTGATAATGCTATTAAAACAATTTTTAACACACAAAGATAGGCATCGAATATTTCAGGACCGATCAAATATCTTTTCGTGCCTCGATATTTTTGTGCTAATTCCCTGGGACTTCCTAGCTCAATAAGTACCTCTTCGATTATCTCTTCGGTATTTTCATTACCATTTTTACGTTCCTCTACCATATCTTCAATTAATCCTCTTAACTCAACAGAAATATCTTTCCTTTGATTTTGCGGTAAGCGCTGTGTTACCGCATAGATATAACGATCAATGATTTCCATTATCTGTTCCTCCCTTAGTTTCTAATAATTGGTTTAGACTGCCGATAATACTTTCCCATTCCACACACAAACGATCAAACACTTCTTTTCCGGTTTCACTAAGCAAATAATATTTCCGTGGCCTTGCCTCATTTGTATCCCACTTGCTTTCAAGTAGCCCTTGCTTTTCCAACCTTCTTAGTAAGGGGTAAAGTGTCCCAGCTTCTACTTGAACCCCTTTATCGGTCAGCTTCGAAACAAGTGAATAACCATATTGCGGTTCGGACAACTGACTCAAAACCCCAATTGTAATCGTCCCCCGTCGCAACTCCTGCATGATTTTATCAATATGTTCATTTACATCACTCATATAATCAACTCCTACTCATATTATAGTGTATGCCACACACTATTGTAAAGTGCATATTATTGTATAATAAAAAAAGGTGCCTGGCACTTGTCAATTTTTGACAAGTGCCAGGCACCTTTTTTAGTAAAATTCTCCATCTTCTATAGAAATGTCATATATATTTTCTAAAATTTGTGTTCGTAATTCTACTAGTTCGTCATATTGGTAGAAGAAATTTATCTTTTCGTACTTCATTTGTGTATTTTCTTCGAGCTCTTCTCGGTCCATCTTCACAAAATAAGTAAATGATTCGGCAATATCTTCTTCTGGATTCGTTCCTTGATAACTATTGAAAAACCTGTCTTCATAGGCAAAGAAAAATTCTTTATAATCATCTTCTGATTCCCAATCAATTTCATTATATTTGCCATAAATATCATCCCAAAATTGATGGTAGAAGTTGTTTAAATAACTCGATTCATTCATACAGCCCCAACCATATGTCACGAAGTGCGTTGAACAACTGGCTTTTGCATCTTCGAGAATAGTTACATCCTCTGAATTATAAAGTTGTTCATCAATCTTTATTTGTTCTTCATTAAGTGTTAGTACATGGGCAAACTCGTGTATAAAAGTATATTTGTTCGTAGGATGGTATTCTCCAATATTATGCGACAGCATCAGAACTGTATCCTGCATATTTGTTTCATCCCTTCCCACACCCAATACTAGATCCTCTCCAGTATCTGTCCAATACACACTCTTTAAGGAGGTGCGATATTCTTGTGGAATCATGTTAGAGAATATGTGCCAATATTCTTGCACAGTTTCCATTCCTCGTTGATGGTTTGTTTCAGAATCTGCCAATCCATATGGATCAACATAGTCATCAAAATAATCTGTTTCGTTTAACTTTTCAAGGGTATCTTGCTTATCCACCGAGTAATAAAAGACATCCTCCCAATTCTCCTGATCTTGTTGAAACGGAAAATAGAATTCTACTTTGGACTGTTCCAAATACCAACTTAAGTATTTTTCATTCACTGTTTGAAAGCAATCCCCTCGTTCTATAACTTCCTCGATTAATTTACATTCTTTCCCAGAATCCTCATAATTAGATAAGATTTTCATTGTTCTAGTATTGCCATTACTTTCGTTATTACTTTCATTAATAGTTTCATTTTCATATACACTTTCTTCATTTATTCCATTGATAATGAAATAGAATATTCCTAAAAACACAATCAAAAGTAATAAAAACAATGATATTTTCCTCAAACGCATCTCCCCCATTTATAATTTAATTTTATATTTACGTTTTTATACGAAACTTGCCTTCGCTAGGTTTCACTGATATTTAAAAGTGTGGTACTTGAAAATATTTTCAGAATAGTCTATAATATATACTTAAAATCAATGAAAGGAGGAAATCATGCGAAAGGAATTATACCGTTTGGGAATTATCGCTGTACTACTAGCCGGAATTATAATATACGTCGATTTCAACAATAGAATTTCATCTTTTTCGACTCCAACAGAAGCTTTACGTAATCTAGAAGATCCAACTTTAGAAATTCAAGAGATCCTGGAAACAATATACGTCGATGATCATTATGCATATCTATATTTCTATTCGGAGATTACAGAACCTAAAGACTATATATGTGTATCAACATTTAGAAAAGGAACATACGGTTGGAAATATGTAGATATGTTCGGTGGTGGAAAAATCACCAAAGATAATACAAACGGCAGTCTAAAAAGTGGAGATGGAGATTATTTATTAGGATTTGCAACAGCTGAAGTAGCATCCGTCCAACTGGAAGAACAAAAAGCAGATCTTTTGCCACTCGTAGGAACGGACTTTCAATTATGGGTATTCCATCGGCTTGACCCCGCCTTAATAGATCGTGAAATACAATTTTTTGATACGAACGGAAAAGTGATACATTGATAAGCTTGGTTTCATTTTCCTGGCTTTTTCAAAAGCTCCTTGTACATTCGCCCTCGCCCGAAAAATATCTAACATTTGACAAATACAATTCCATTCGTTTAGATGAAAGAAAAGTAGCATAGGAGAAAGTTATGAAAATATATGTTGATGCAGATGCAAGTCCAGTAAAAGATATTGTTATTCAAGTAGCAAAGGAAGCGCAATTAGAGGTTGTGCTTGTTAAAAGCTTTAGTCATTTTTCTCATGATGAAGAGATAGCTGGCGTTCAAACAATTTATGTGGATACAGGTGCAGATGCAGCAGATTACCGCATTATGCAAATGGCACAAAAAAATGACATCATTATTACGCAAGATTATGGGCTCGCTTCCCTCGGACTTGGAAAAGGCTGTATTGTCTTACACCATAAAGGCTTTGCCTATACAAACGAAAATATTGATAGACTTTTACAAACTAGACATGTCAGTGCCAAAGCAAGACGAAGTGGTCAAAAAACAAAAGGACCTAAACCATTTACGGAACAAGAAAGACAAATGTTTAAAGAACTCCTTGAAAAAACGGTTAAAAAAAACAACGTACTTTAAAAAACAGACTCTTTTTTTAAAAGGCATTTTTACATGTTTGTTGCTATTTTTATATAAAGTGCCTAGTAACTCTTTCAGGTTTTAACTTACACTACTATTTAATCGAGTTCTACAAAATTCGCTCCGACAAAATACTTCCCCGTGCGCGGGCGACTATTCACAGCAGTAAGTTACTGTACGTTTTATATCAATTACAATAAAATTCATACTTAGGAATATCAACGATCTATTAGAAAACAACCTTTAAAAATGATAAATAACACTATTAACAGTCGTTAATAGTGTTATTTAAATAGTTATATTACAGTTTTCTTATCGTGAAATTATTTTGCAGCACTGGCCAATTTTGCGGAAACCGATTACCTAAGACCCAGTAACTTACCCCTCTAAGTCCGTAATCAGTTACTAAATCATATTTCGCTTGCATACTACGTGCATCTTCAAACCATACTTCATGCTCCTGCCCATCTTCATCTACATAATGATAGAAAGGCGATTGATAGTTTTCATTATATTGTATTTCAACACCATAATTGCCTGCTCGATTAACCGCTTGAACGGGACTAACCGTTTGGGCGAAAGTACCTTCTACCCAAGGAACTCTCCAATCTCGACCATACAAGGGTACACCCATCAAAATTTTAGCAGGTGGTATGTCTGTCACAGCATAATCTAAGACATCCCGCATTTTCGTGATTGGAGCAATTGCCCAAGGTTCTCCTCCTGCCCACCCCCATTCGTACGTCATCAAAATGATAAAATCGACAATTTCACCATGTGCCCGATAATCATGCGCTTCATAAAGCAACCCTTGTTGATCCGCACTTTCTTTCGGTGCTAGAGCAGTTGAAACCGAGAATCCCTCTGTATGTAATCTCGCAACTACTTGCCGTAAAAACGCATTATAATTTTCTCGGTCTTCAGGATAAAGATATTCAAAATCAATATTCAACCCTGTATAACCTTTTTCCCGCATTACTTGAAGAATGTTGGTAATTAACGTATCCTGCACATCCGTATTACGCAATAAAGCTGCACCAAGATCGGAATCAAAGCTTTGCCCAGAGTAATTGGTCAACACCAAAAGAGGAGAAATCTCATTTGCAGCTGCGGCTTCAATTATCGGAGCATCTTGCATCTCGGTAAGACTGCCATCTTCTCGAAAACTATACATAAATGGAGACAGATACGTGAAATTTCTTCCAAGAGCCAATACTTCCTGCCTACCCTGTTCATTCATTTGTGTTGTGTAAGCATTCACTTCAATTGTTGGCTTAACGCCTTTTGGGATCCGTAATGTTTGACCTGGATATATTAAGGAAGGACTTTCAATATTATTTGCTTGCAGAATTTGATTGATGGTAACTCCATAGCGTTGTGCGATGGACCAGAGGTATTCACCAGGTTGCACCGTATGAGGAAAAAAAGGTAATTCTAATAACTCGCCGACATAAATTAAATTGGGATTGGTTAAACCATTTGCTTGGACAAGCTCTTGCACCGTAACATCTAAACGATTTGCAATCGACCAAAGATTATCCCCCGACTGTACGACATATTCTTGATCTAATTCCGGAATGACAAGCGCCTGCCCAACTACCAGCACATTTAGATTCTCCAATTGATTTACCAATGCGATTTGGTTTATATCCGCATTATAAAGCTGGGTAATTCTCCATAAAGTTTCACCACGTTCCACGACATGAATTTCCATTCTCATACTCCTCCAGTTACAGTTTCTACTTAACAACTTATTCGTCCCTAGGTTGTCTTAGTATAAAAATGAAGGAAAATTCATTTTAATTAGACTATTTGCACGGAAAAATTATTATTCAATCAATTTCATACCGTCTTATAAGTTCATCAACCGCCCAGAAAATGAAAGAAGTCAGTGTCGAACAAATAAAAAGAAAACGATCAATCGGATGAAAGAAATAGGTCGTTACCCTAGAATCAAATATTAAAACGAACAAAAATGTAAAACTAAGACCAAAAAACAAATGAACATAAAGTGCTCTACGTGATCTTTCTATCCCTTGCTTTTTCTTTGTAACATACTCCGATAGCATTGTTACTGGTAGTCCATATAATAAAATCATTGGAATTAAATATAAACAAACAATACCAATCATTTGCATATACCCTTCCATCGGTCTCTCCCATCCGGAAAGGATCATGGTGATTATAGGAACTGTGATTAATACCGTTATAAAAGCAGATAAAAGCTTTCTTTCAAAAGTAGTTAATCCTTTAACGCAGTTCCGTCGAAAACAACGCTCACAGGACACACAACGTTGTTGCAACCATTTGGCAACGCAACTTCTATCTTCTTCCTTCACCAATGGTTCGGTTCCAATATATTGATCAAATGCCTGCTTTAGATCGTTTTTCTTATTTCCCAAAATAATCACCATCCAGTTTTAATTGAAGCTTTTTCTTTCCACGCATAATTCTCGTTTTAACTGTGGACTCTTGCACTCCTAAAGCATCACTTACTTGTTTTATAGTAAAATCTTGATAATATCGCAGTACAAAGATTTCACGATATTTTATGGGCAAAGCTAAAATGGAATGAACAATCGCTTGCTGTTGTTCGTTTTCTAATGTAATATCTTCCGCTGACTTAACCATTGTCGAACCTTTCGTATACTCGTGAAGTGGAAAAAGTCGATTTAATGGTGATCTTAAATAATCTTTACATTTATTAATGGCAATCCGATATAACCATGTTTTCAAGGAAGAGTTTCTATTAAATTGATCTAGGTTCTGATAAACTTTTATTAAAAATTCCTGAAATAAATCGTCTGCTTGTGCATAATTTTTAACATAAGTAAAAATGAGCCTTTTAATCGATTCACCATAGATGTCAATGATGTGGCTAATTGCCTCTTCTCTTGAATGCGATAATATTTCTTGATCCCCAATTTCTTGTTCCAACTCATCACCAACTTTATACTCTTTTTCATTAGACGATGCTAAATAAAAAAAAGTCCCACCTTTTCACTCTTATTTCGACATACACGTATGAATATCCTATCTGTAATCACACAAATCAGGAACTGGTGAATTCTTATATCAGTGAATATTTGAGTTTATCAAGTATCAAAAAAACTCTGATGTCTAACACTAAGTAGTTCGGTTTTGAAGTACAAAAACGTATTTAGAAGACAAAATAACAACAGAATTATCACACCAATTTACAGAGTAAAATAACATTACAAATGGTAAAGAAATACGCTTGGATATTAAGTTATCCAAGCGTTCTAATTTACATTGTTTTGTTAAACTAAAGCTCCCGTTCGTATTATAAGGTTAACCAGAAATTACTGGTTGACCTTATTTTATATGGTCTTATCATTTACATTGTAGCCGGGGTAGAACGAAAGCACCCGTGGGACTTGATCCCGTCAGCTAAACTGTTCGCCCCCTAC